>JADZBW010000225.1 GCA_020851885.1 Fimbriimonadaceae bacterium
CCAGGAGGCGCGGCGCCTCCTGGTTGGGGAGCAACTCGATGCGGCGAGCGCCGGATACCGCGTGGGCTACGAGAATCCTTCGCATTTCAGCCGGGACTACAAGAAGCATTTCGGCCATCCCCCTGCTCGAGACGCCGAGCGGCTGCGAACCATGGCCATCGCCGATTAGGGGCGTTGGTTACGCCCCTGGCGGATTAAGGATGAGCGCGGGCGGGAATCGATCCGAATCTGCCCGACTGGAATTCGAGGATCGCTTCGCGAATCTCATCGCTCGTATTCATCACGAATGGGCCATGCGCAACCATCGGTTCATCGATAGGTTCTCCAGAGAGCACAATCAGTGACGTCGGGCCATCACAGGCCGCTGGTAATCCGGCGCCATTCTGAGGAAATTCCGCAATTTCGGTGGCGTGAACCACTTCGTCTCCGAACCTCACGGCACCCTCACGCACGTAGACGCCCCCCAACTGCCCTTCTGGAATCGGCAGGACGAACTCTCCGGCGGACTCAATCGTTACCGTCCACATATTGATCGGCGTGAACGTGCGGGCAGCTCCCTTCGTTCCCAGATAATCTCCGGCCACGATCCCGACCGAGCCAAGATCGTCCGGCAGTTTCACCTTGGGGATATCACTGGCCAAAAGACTCTGGTAGCCGGGGTCGGCGGTCTTGTTCTTGGCAGGGAGGTTGACCCAAATTTGCGCCATCTCAAGCACGCCGCCTTGAGCGGTGAACGCTTTGGAGTGCATTTCCTCATGCAAAATGCCAGAGGCCGCCGTCATCCACTGCACATCGCCAGGTCCAATCTTGCCGCTGTTCCCCACGGAGTCGCGGTGCTCGACTTCCCCTTCAAAAATGATGGTGACCGTCTCGAACCCCTTGTGGGGATGGGTTTCTACCCCGCGTGGGCTATCTGAGGGTTCAAATTCAAATGGCCCGGCAAAGTCCATGAGCACAAAGGGCCCAAGTGCTTTTCCACCGCGTGGGCTAATGACGGTGCGAACCGGGAAACCATCTCCAACCCAATGAGGGGCCGGACTGCTGCGTACTGTGGTGATTTGTTTCATATGTAAGAGTTGGCGATCTTGGCGAAAGATCACTTGTCAATCTTAACATTACGTCCAATTTGATGCCGCGGTTGCCTCCTTGGGACCTAGGGCGTCAGGGAGAAGCCAGGGTTCATGCGGAAGGGAGTGGCAGCAGTCTGACACCAAGGGTCGGAGTCAGACGAGACGGGATACGAACACTGGGGTTCGACAAGCGGCGGCCGATCAGATCACCGTCGCGGTTCAACGCCTAGGCACTGAGAACAACGGTTGGCCTTTCTTCCTTGTCAAACTCAAATGGTTCGGTCCAACGTGGCAGCCCCTTCGGACGTAACATAAATTCAGGTGGAATGCGTGACTCTCGTTTTTGAGCCAGCCGAAGGAGGAGGAAATTCGGCATACATTGCCGAGGTCCCCGGTGCGAACTCGCGAGGGGAAACGGTAGCGGAGACGAAGCAGATGGCGTCCCAGTTCGCCCCGACTTAATCGGTGGACTCCAGATCATCGGCATACTCGATGCCGGGAATGAGCACCTTCTCTATCCATATCCTGGCCCGAGAAGCCTCGTCCTGCGTTATTATTTTGGGAAGACGAACATAGGCGTCTCGGCCGGGCTTGGGGTACCTCGGAGGCCCTTCACCTGGTGTCGTATGAGGCGGTGTAGTGGTTGGGATACTTGGTCCTTCGGGGTTCAACAACCGGGCAAGGTCCCCTCTGGACCTGTGCCTGGGCTAAGCTTCATCCACCCGGAAAGAAATTGAGCATCGAAGAACAGATTCAAGAGTACATCGCTTGCCAGCCCGCCCCTAAGCGGAGCGACCTGCAATTCCTGCATGACCTCATCCTGAAACTGTCGAGCGGCACGAAGCTGTGGTTTACCGACGGCATGAGCGAGGAAGGAAAAGTCGTCGCGAACCCTAGCATTGGGTTCGGGCAATGCACGATCAAATACGCAGATGGCACAATGAGGGAGTTCTATCGCATCGGCTTGAGTGCGAACAAGACCGGAATCTCCGTTTACGTCCTTGGACTCGAAGACAAGACTTACCTATCCAGAACATTTGGCAATGCCATTGGCAAAGCGAGGGTGACCGGGTACTGCATCAAGTTCAAAACTCTGACGGACATCGACGTCGACGTCCTTCAGGAGGCGATCCGCTACGGGTTCGTGGCGGGCTAAGCTCCCTCACGCAAGATAGATCTCCTGATCCCCCCAGCAGGTCTGGATGTAGTCGATCTGCCCGGTATGAAGGGTCGCGTGCCACCCCGGCAAGGCCATGAGCTGTGACATCGGCATCGACCATCCTTGGCCAGAATCGAGCGACATCTCCACTTCTTCGGGCGTCAGGGTATCCAACGCGGCCAGAACTTCGGCGGTACCCTCCCGGAATATCCGCTCCATCTCGTCGCGACTTGTGATCGCCACTTCCTCGGCTTCGCGTTGAGCCAGCCACGCCGACAGGTTTTCGACCACGGGCAGCCGACGATGGCGAATCATCGCCGCGAAA
>JADZBW010000226.1 GCA_020851885.1 Fimbriimonadaceae bacterium
GAGACATCGTTGACCAAGAACGCGCCCGCTCGAATGGCCGATCGGGCGACTTCCGGAGTCCTCGTATCGATGGAGACCGGTACGCCGATTCGCACCAGGTCTTCGATGACGGGGATCGTGCGCTGGATTTCCTCGACGAGTTCAACGGGTTTGGAGCCGGGCCGAGTGGACTCGCCGCCCACATCGATCAGATCGGCGCCGTCCTCGATCATCCGCCACCCAGCATCCACGGCGTCGCTCAAGGAAAAGTGCTGCCCACCGTCGCTGAACGAATCAGGCGTGACGTTGAGGATGCCCATGAGGGCCGGTCGGTTTTCGGGCAGACTAAACAATCTCGGCCAGCTTGAATTGCTCGTGAAGGAGCCTTACGGCTCGATTCGTCTCCGACTCCGGTACGAGAACGCTCAGCGAGAAGTCGCTGTCCGTTGTTTGGAGAACCGGAATCTGGGCATCCTGCAGGGTGGTCAGAACTTCGAAGAAGACGCCAGGCTGCTGCATGTACTCGTGGCCTACCAGTGAGACCATGGTGCAACCTTCAGTCAGGTCTGCCACGATCGTTTTCACTTCGCCGAGCGACTTCAGCAGTCGCACCTGATTTTCGACATCCTTGGATGGGTTCGCGCCGATTTGAAGAAGGAAGACCTGGCCCTCGACGGGGATGACGAGGCTGTCCAGAATCCCGGCCAGCATGGCGAACTGGGCACGTGGAACGGCAAATCCCGTTCCACTCGGACTCAAATTCAACATGAAGAGGTTGAAGCCATAGCGAGCCATCGTCTCGAAGATGCGCGTTTCGAGCATGCGGCGATGCTCGTCGCTGGCGTCCTTCATGTCGAACTGCATGTAGACGAGTTTGCCGGTGTGGGTGACGCCGGTGACGCGTCGGCCAGGAAAACGGTCGCGTCCCACAATTTCGGTCCCCTCATCTTCGCTGAAGGTGTTTTTGACCCAAAGCGGGATATCAAAGTTCATCGCAATCTCGGCGGCGCGGGGGTGAAGGACCTTGGCGCCAAGGTGGGCGATCTCCGCGACTTCGTCGTAGGTGACTTTGCGAAGGGTGGGGGCGTGGGATACCGAATCTGGGTCGGCGGTCTTGACTCCGTCCACGTCGGTAAAGATCTCAACGGCCTGAGCACCCATCGCCGCGCCAACGGCGGCGGCCGTGGTGTCCGATCCGCCACGGCCGAGGGTGGTGAGTTCGCCACCTGGAGCGCCGTCGCCCGCGACATGGACTCCCTGAAAACCGCATACGACGGGGATGTAGCCATTTTCACAAGCACGATGCAGGCTGACAGGATGGATTCCCACGATTCGGGCGTTTCCGTAGACTCCATCGGTTCGGATTCCCGCTTGGCCCCCTCGAAATGCCATCGCGGGGTGGCCGAGCGTCTTCAGTGTGTGCGCGAAGATGACGGAGCTTAGAATCTCTCCACAGGCGACGAGGAGATCGAGTTCGCGCGGATCGGGATCGACGGACGGGTCGATGTCTCGAAGCATCGTGATCAGGGTGTCGGTGGCATAAGGAGCGCCTTTGCGTCCAATCGCGCTGACTACGACAACCGGGGAAAATCCCTGCTCGCGGGCGCTGATCACTTTCATGGCGGACTGCACGCGCGCCTCATGGGTGGCGACGCTGGTGCCGCCAAACTTCATCACCTTGATGCGGGAGCCCTTGTTAGACATTGGCGACCTCCCGAAAGGCGTTCCGCAACGTTTCCGCGTACTTTGCCTCGGCAACGATCAGCATTCGGTCGTGCATATCGCTGACGTGATCGACGATTGCGCCGCTGGCGATCGCTTGCTGCACCACCTGAGCGGTCAGTCCCTCTTCGTCGCGCATGTTCACGGCATGAACGAGGACCACGCATCGGTCCTTGCGAATCGTGTGCCTGAACCCCAGCGGGTCGAGCGCCCGTTCGATATCCCCACAGTTCGCTTCGGTAATCACGAACGAGAGGCCCGACGGAGTCAGTTTCAGGAAGTCGACGCTGACGCCCCCTTCCGCAACGGACTTCAAAACGATCAACCGGTTATCGTGGAGCGGTTCGGACAGTTGCGAGATATGAACTTGCGCAAAGCCTGATCGAACTTCGATTTGGCTGATACCGCGCTGCTTCTCAAAAGCTATTTCTTGGGTCGCGATCTTGGCTCGGGTGGCGCCTATTGGATTGGTCATTTCTGGGTCTGGTTGGTTCGAATTTTGCTATTCGGAAGTTCCGGCAAGGATGCTCTCGGCCTTCGCCCATACTTCGGCGTCCAGGCTCACACCGCTGGCCGTCACGTTCGCCTCCACTTGGGAGATCGACGTGGCTCCGGTGATGACGGCGCTGACCGCCCGTTGGCGGAGGCACCAGGCGAGAGCGAACTGGGGCATAGAGAAGCCAAGACTCTCGGCAAAGGTCCTCAGATCTTGGACTCGCTGTAGGTTCTCATCCTTCATGACCCAGGCCATGAACATATTGCTCTTGTCATCGGCCGCACGGGTTCCAGCGGCAGGCGGTTGGCCCGGAAGGTATTTGCCGGTAAGGACGCCTTGCGCCAGAGGCGAGAAGACGACATTGCCGATGCCGTACTGTTCGCTGACGGGCAGGACGGCATCCTCGATCGGCCGATGAAGCATGCTGTAGTTCGGCTGGTTCGACGACGGAGGAATTGCATTGAGATCTTGGGCGGTCAAAACGGCTTCCACCAGTTTGTGAGCGGGCCATTCGCTGACTCCCCAGTAGAGGACCTTGCCCTGCCGGATCAGATCGTCGATCGCTCGGACCGTTTCATCCACCGGTGTTTCCAGGTCGAGGCGATGGAACTGCATGAGGTCGATGTAGTCGATCTGCAGCCTTTTGAGGGATGCGTGAACGGACTCGAAGATGTGTTTTCTGCTCAGGCCGCGATCGTTGGGGCCCTCGCCGAATGGAAAGAAGCACTTGGTCGCGAGGACAAGGCTTTCCCGCCTCAGGTCTTTGATTGCCAGTCCGAGCGATTTTTCCGCTTCGCCTTGGTTGTAGACGTCGGCGGTGTCAAAGAAATTGATGCCTAGGTCGAAGGCGCGATGGACGATTTGAGTCGTCGTGTCGTCCTGGAGAGTTCGGCCATGGGTCAGCCATCCGCCGAGAGCCACTTCGCTGACTTTCACGCCCGCCCGCCCCAATCTTCGGTAGTTCATTCGGACGCTAGAATACCCCGTGCCTTAGGTTCAACTCTGGAACCAGGTACAGGGTAGTTGAGCAGTTGCATCGGCCTGCGGGGTAGCAAAACTCAAGAGGGCGGGCGATGCTCTGGAAACCTGGGGGCATGGACCCCCAGGTTTGATGAAACTAGGCCTTGAACCAGGACTTGGCCAAGTTGCCCGAGACGGGAGGCTCGAAGCGAGAACCCGCGTTCGCGGCGATCGCGCCCATGATTCCGACCGCGAGCATGGCGAGCCAAAGGATTGGGAAAAGGATGAGACCAATTCCGACGCACGACAAGA
>JADZBW010000227.1 GCA_020851885.1 Fimbriimonadaceae bacterium
CGGCGGAAGAGTCTGCGTTCTTGGCCGATTGCCAGCAGAAGGACGCGGCATTCGCAGATCTGCATCTGAACCTTTGGGCTGAGGTGGACGTCAGCCAACCGGGTCCCATCCTGTCCAAGAAGTAAAATCGATGACTGTAAAAGCCGCTCTCTCAATTCTCGCCTTGGGTATCGTCGCCTGCTCCTTTGCCCAGAAGTCGGGCGACTGGCGCAAATCCAACCAGTCACCGCTTCAGGTAGCGGCCAAGGTCGACAGCGCTCTTCTCAATCTCAAGAACGCGGAAGCCAAGGGGTTCTTCCGATGTGAGTATCCAACGCCTGGACTCGGTAGCCCGAACATGGGTCAAGTGTTGGTCAACCAGCAGATCCGGGATCGGAATAACTTCCGTTTCGACTTGATCCGGATTACGGACGGCACCGGCAATCCTCTCAGCAACCCGTTGTTGATTGGAACCAAGGGTAGCCTTTACTACTTTTCAGCCGTGCCTACGGTGAGTGGCAGCAAGTCGGGATTGAGAAAGTTAAAGGCCGGAACAGACCCAGGAATTCTTACCGGTCAAGGCGGCTTGATCAAGCGATGGCCGCGAAATTTCGTTCAGATCATTCTGCAGTCCTACGTCACCGGCAAGGGTGGGATCGTTCCCTTTGTGAAGGAGCTTCTTGGGAAGAGCGGTTATAGCGTCCGTGTGGAAACGCGGACCCTGCAAGCTGGCGATCGACAGTTCCCCCAAATCAGGATCATTGCCACTCGTAATGCCGCGGAAGCAAAGCGTCTTGGTTCGTCCCAATTCGAGATCATCACCGATTCCCTCATGTGGCTCCCGCTGCAGGTTCGGTCGATCGAGTACAACTTGGCGAACAGAAAGTCGCTCTACGAGTGGACGCCAAGTTGGATGGGGCCGAGAAAGTTTGAAGACAAGGTCTTTGCGATCCCCGCGGGCTAGCCTGACTGATCGACTTTGATCGGTTGTCCAGTCTCCAGAGATTGGACGATCGCCCGCATGACCATGACCGTTCCAAGGCCCTCGGCGAGATCGGGCGAATTTGGCTCGCCGCTGAGGAGTTTCGAGGCAAAGTAGTCGAGGTAATTGCAGAACTCCCCGTAGTGCATCCCCTTGAGTTCATGTCGAAAATAGTATCCGGACATGGAGTGGTGGTAGTCCTCTTCGATCTCGACTCCGGATGCGTTGGCGTAGGTCATTCGCAAGTCGGGATATCGGGCGAGCGAGGAGCCATCGGATCCCATGAGGAAACACTCGATGAGCGCTCGCGCTTTGGGGAGTTCGTGGAAGCCGTAGTTGCCCAGCACTCTTCCGATTCGGCCGCTTTCGGCCACGAGGTTCACGCAGATCGCATCGGGCGATTTGACTCCATGACTGACTCCCAATCGAGTGATCGTTCCCACCGCATGAACCTCGCGGATTGAACCCAAATACCATCGAACCAGGTCGACGGGATGACTCAATCCCAAATAGGCCCAATGAGTGTCCTCGATCGTCCAAGGGGACTTCTCGTAATACCAGTCCATGCGATGGTTGTAGTGAGCGTCCACGACCTCGATGTCGCCCATCGCCCCGGACTCAAAAAGTTCGCGCTGACGCTGGAACGGTTCGTAGAACCGAGTGGACTGTCCAACTTGGAGACGACGCCCCGTCTTTTGTGCGCATTTTTGGAGTCGCTCGGCTTGGTCAGGGTTGTTGATCAAGGGCTTGGTGCAGATCACATCTTTGCCGGCAAGAAACGCTTTCTCAATATGTTCGGCATGGAAGGCGTCAGGCGTGTAGATCGCCACGATTTGCACATCGGGCCTGGCCAGCAGTTCCTCATAGTGTTCGGTTATGAAGAGGCCGGGAGATGCATCCAGGGCTTCCACGCGTTTGTTCTCGCTGATATCGCAGCCTGCAACGGCTCGGCAAAGTCCAGAGGCTCGGAGGGCCACCAACAGCGTGTGGCCTTCATGAAGCCCAATCACGCCGACGCCAAGGCGATTTGCCTCGGGAATGGTTCCATAGCTACGCCGACGTCCAATTGTCGGTTGGCCGGTAGGCAAAGTGTCCGAATGCTGGGCCATGGGCAGTTTGTACCTGACGTCCATTGCCTCCCATTGCTTAGGGCACCTTGGCCCGCGATCGTTCGTCGAGAATTGAGCCGGAAGACGGGGATCGCAAGCTACACTTTCCTATGGTGCGCTTTTCCGCGCTCGATGCCCTTCGCGGTTTGGCTATCTTGGCCATGTGCTTCAGCGGCCGCATTCCCTGGGGTGACTTGCCCGCTTGGATGTACCATGCGCAGACTCCACCGCCTGATTTTCAGGTGAGCGAAGCTGCCTTTGGTATTACCTGGGTGGACCTGGTGTTTCCATTCTTCCTCTTTGCGATGGGAGCGGCGATTCCATTGGCCTTTTCGCAACGTCGCTCCCGCGGTCCTGGTTGGCTGGTCGCGATGGGCGTATTGCAGCGAGGCATCCTGCTTGGGGTCTTCGCGGTCCTTGTCCAGCACATGAGACCGGAGCAGATTTCCGCCTCTCCAAGCGCGCAGACGCATTGGCTCTCCATTGCCTTGTTCTTTGCCGTGGCGGCGGCGTTTGCCAAATGGCCGAAGGCGGTACCGGCGAAATTGGCGATCACCTTGCGAGTCGTCGGGTGGGTTTGCCTGGTCGCGGCAATGGTGCTACTGCCGTTCCGTAGTGGACGGGGATTCGACATCGGCAATAGCGACACCATCATCATGGTTTTGGCCCACGTGTCGGTTACAGGAACGGCCATTTGGTGGTTGACACGGGAAAGCCATCTGGCGAGGCTCGCAGCGATCGGCATCATGGCCGCTCTGTTTCTTGGACGGGCGGAATCGGACTTCGCCAGTTTGATTTGGAACTGGACGCCCGCCGGTTGGGCTTACGATTTTGAGTTTCAGAAATACTTGCTGATCCTGTTGCCGGGAACCATCGCGGGGGATCTCTACCTCGCGAGTAAGGCCCATGAGGAACCACCGTCCTGGCATGTCCTGAGGAGTCTTGGCATTGCCGCGATCGGCCTTACACTCCCCATCTTTCTCGTCTTCAGCCTTTTCAGCCGCGAGCATTCTTGGAGCATGTCTGGCGCGTTGATGGCCTCCTGTATCGCTCCCGTGCTTGCGGTTAAGCCTCAATCGGCGGAGGAGCGGCTGATCCGTGGCCTCGTGCATTGGGGAGCGGTACTGCTGCCCATCGGCGTCTTGCTGGAACCGATCGGGGGTGGGATCAGGAAGGACTCGCCATCGACGATCAGCTACTTCTTCGTGACTGCTGGATTGGCGTTCTTCTTCTTGGCGGCATCGACCGTTCTCGTCAAGGGCACGAGCAAGCGAAACCCGACGACATGGCTTGCCGATGTAGGCATGAACCCGATGCTCGCCTATGTGGCGATCACGAACCTCTCGGTTTCAGCCTTTGCCGTCACGGGGATTGGCGGCTGGGTTGAGCGTCAGGGCTACTCTCCATGGCAACTCACGCTTTACGCGGGTATCCAAACGCTTTTTGTGGGATTGATCGCCTATCTTGGTTCCCGGCTCAAGTTCTTTTTGCGGGCCTAGCCAGGGGGCCAGGAGAGCTTGCGACCGCCAAGCAAGTGCATGTGCAGGTGGTCGAATGTCTGCCCCCCATCTTCGCCTTGATTGATCACGAGCCGATATCCCTTTTCCAGGCCCTCATTCTCTGCGATCTTGCGTGCCGCATAGATGAGGTGTTGTTGGTCTCCAGATTCCTCGACGGCAGCGACACCGGTGATTTCCGCCCTGGTAGCGATGACGATATGCACCGGCGCCTGGGGGTTGATATCTCGAAAACCCACGACGAAGTCATCTTCATAGACGATATCGGAAGGGACTTCGCGGTTGATGATCTTCGTAAACAGGGTGGACATGGTTCCTGAGGTTTACCCGAACCCTGATCCATAATCGTTCCCATGCATATCTCCGAGCTATGGGAAGCGGAGGGGTTTGGGCCCGCCACGGCTCGGATTGCCCTGACGCCACTCTCTTGGCTCTATGCCGCAGGCTGGGAAGCCTATCTGGCGATCTATCGATTCGGGCTCAAGCGTGCCAATCATCCGCATTCGCCGATACTGTGCATCGGTAACCTGATCTCGGGGGGCAGTGGCAAGACTCCGGTCACGATTCGGGTTGTCGAGTTGCTGGCGGAGCATGGCTTGAAGCCCGTGGTCTCATGCAGCGGCCATGGGAGTCCTCGGTCCGAGGCGGCGACGATCGCTCCCGATGGACCGCTCGACGCCAGAACTTGGGGTGACGAAGCCGCCCAATACCGGTGGTTGTTGCCGGATCTGCCGCTGATCGTCGGGCGTCGGCGCGTCTTGGCGGCCCAACTGTGCCATGAGAGCTTCCCTGATTCCGTCTTGGTTCTCGACGACGGTTTTCAGCACCTTCCATTAGATAAGGACCTCACGATCGTTCTCGATCCCCTTGAGCCCGTCAACCGTCGCTGTCTACCGGCCGGGCCCTACCGTGAACCTCGGTGGAACCGCCGACGCGCGGATCTAGTCCTTCCTGGGGACTTCCATGTGCGGAAGGAGATTGGCAAGGTGCTGGATGCGCTAGGCAGGCCGATGGACGTTCCCGAAGAAGCGTTCGTTC
>JADZBW010000228.1 GCA_020851885.1 Fimbriimonadaceae bacterium
ACCATGAATTCTTGAAAGTCGACATTGGAGTCCGCGTGCTGGCCGCCGTTCAAGATGTTGAGCATTGGCACCGGCAGCGTGTTCGCGGTGACTCCACCGATGTATCGGAACAGGGGGAGCTTTGCCGTCATTGCCGCCGCCTTGGCGCAGGCAAGCGAGACGCCTAAAATCGCGTTGGCGCCCAATTTGGCCTTGTTCGGGGTGCCATCGAGTTCCTGAAGGGCCTTGTCGATCCCAATTTGGTCGTTGGCGTCGTGATCGAGCAAAGCGGGAGCAATGATCTCGTTGACGTTCTCGACCGCTTGGAGGACTCCCTTGCCGAGATAGCGCTTCTTATCGCCGTCTCGCAATTCGACGGCTTCAAAGGCGCCGGTACTGGCGCCACTCGGAACTGCGGCGCGACCAAAGGCACCCGACTGGAGGATAACGTCGACTTCGATGGTGGGATTTCCTCGGCTATCGAGGATCTCGCGGGCGGAAATATCTTCTATGTAGGGCATGGGCAAGGGACCGGTGATGCAGGGAGCAAGGAATTAACTTAGCTTGGATTTGCTTGGAAAAGACAAGCCGCGCACTTTCGTTCGCTCCTATCCCTCCACTGCCATTTCACCGGGTAGCTTACCTTTCCCGTCCTCGCGATTCCTCACATTCGGCCGTTGCCTCAGTTCCTTTGCAACCAATGCCTAGGTAAGATCATGGGACCGCTATGTCGCTCGCCCTTAATCGAGAAAACTACGTATGGCATAAGCTGCACTCCCTTTCGGGGATCATCCCGGTTGGCTTCTACATGCTGCAGCACTTGACTCTGAACTCCTTCACCATCGCCGGACCGGAGAAGTTCAATGGAGTCATTCAGTTCTTCGAGAGTCTGCCCAAGCACCTTCTCTTGGTTCTGGAAATTGTGGCGATTTGGATTCCGTTGCTGTTTCACGCGGTGTACGGACTGTTCATCGTGAATCGCGGACAGAGCAACTACTTTGAAGGAAAGTACAAGTGGTCGCAGAACAGGATGTATACAATCCAGCGTTGGAGCGGGTTGTTCCTATTCCTGTTTCTGGCGTTCCACATCGCAACGACAACGGTTGCCAAGTACATCGGCGGCTCGGCGACGATCATCGAATATGCGGCGTGGCAGGAGAAACTGACGAGCTACGGATACGCGCTCTTCTTCGTGTACTTGCTTGGCGTATTGGCCGCGAGCTATCACCTCAGCTATGGAGTGTGGAACTTCTGCATTCGCTGGGGAATCACGATTTCAGACAAAGCACAGCTTCGCATTCAGAAATTCTCATTTGGGATGTTCATCGCCGTGACTCTGCTTGGTTGGTCCGTGCTTGTTGGATTCCTCATTCACAAGCCTGTTGTAGGCGCTGAGAATACGCCCGCGATGACGCGCATTGTCGAGCTGGGTCTGCCCTTCGCCTAGTCCGGGACTATTCCAGTTTTCCGTTCAGGGCAACCTTCAACATGGTGTCGAAGGCCGAATCGGGCATCGGTCGAGGGCCTCCGATCTGCTTGGAAATCAGGATCACATTGGCGATTCTCTCCAGTGTCTCCATGCGGTTATAGGCGTCACCCAAGTCTCGTCCCATGACTACCGCGCCGTGATGGCTCATCAGAAAGGTCTTGTGATCCTCAAGGAGGGGCTCGATCGCGTCCGGCACCTCGTTGGTCCCCGGCATGGCAAAGGGGACAGTCGGCACACTGCCCAGCACATAGGCTGCTTCCGGCATCAAATTATCCGGAATATCCTCCCCGGCAAGAGCGAATGCCGTCGCCGTTGGGGGGTGGGCATGGATGACCGCCTGGCAATCGGGGCGCTTCGCGAGGATGCGCACATGGAGTTTGATCTCGCTCGATGGCTTTCCTTCGCCAACCGGATTGCCGTGATTATCAATCACCACCAGATCATCTGGCTTAAGGTGTCCCAGGCTGATACCGGTTGGCGTGCACAAGATCTGGCGACTACTGAGCCTTGCTGATAGATTGCCTTCGGCGGCTCCGACAAGCCCGCGTTGCCAAAGCCGGCGGCCAATCTCGCACATGGTCGCTCTAATCTGGAGATCCTTCATCCAGGGTGGATTATGGACCCTTCAAAGGCATGGGTGCAGGTCCATCGATATATCCTGCCGGCACGGCTACTCGAAATACCCCGACGAACGCCTCCTTGCGAGCAGTTTTGGAAAGCGCGGTTTGCCCTGGGAATCCGCGTCGGTTGCGTCAGGAGTTCCCAAGTCCTTTGAATGAGCGTTTAACAAGATGCCGTTTGGAAACACCCACCGACCATCGCTCTGGCGAAGCACAATCGGATGTCAGTGATGCCAGGCGCCCGGAAGGACTCCGCGGACAAGTCCGCCCGCGACAAGCCAAAGACCAAACTTACCGGTATACATCGCCCTTACCTACGGAACGATGTCGCTGTAGCAGGGCTTCGACGGGTTGCACACGTCGCCATTCATACCGATGATCCGACTCAATTATGAGGCATATTGTGTCAAAAGCCACAAACCTCTATATGAATATTTTATGCAGCGCTATTCCGTTTCCCAGCTGCCAATTGGCGAAGAGTAGTTGGGTGGCTCTTTGGTGATCCAAACGTCGTGCGGATGGCTTTCCCGCAGGCCCGCACCCGTAATCTTGATGAATTCGGCGTTGGATCGCAGTTCGGTAAGCGACGACGCTCCGACATAGCCCATGCCGGATCGAAGGCCGCCAATCAGTTGAGCCATCGTATCGGCAAGGGGACCCTTGAAAGGAACTCGACCTTCGACACCTTCAGGAACGATGACTCCACCAGCTTCCTTGACCTGCATATAACGGTCGCTGGAACCGATCTTCATCGCCGCCATGGAGCCCATTCCCCGATAGACTTTGTAAGCCCGGTTTCGATAGATTTCAAGCTCTCCAGGAGACTCTTCGCAACCGGCGAACATGTTGCCCATCATGACGCTGCTCGCCCCGGCGGCCAGGCACTTCACGATGTCCCCCGAACTTCGAATACCGCCATCGGCAATCGTCGGAATACCCAGGCGATTGGCTTCCTCACAGCAGTCGAGCACGGCCGTGAACTGAGGGACTCCGACACCGGCGACGACGCGCGTCGTGCAAATCGAGCCCGCGCCAATCCCCAGGCGCAGTCCATCTGCCCCGAGGTCGTGAAGCGCCTTGACTCCAGCCTTGGTGGCCACGTTACCGGCAATTACTTTCAATTCGGGCAGTTTGGCCTTGAGTAACTTCACACACTCCATGACCCCGCGGGAGTGGCCATGAGCGGCATCGATCACAACGAAATCGACTCCGGCGTCCAAGAGGGCTTTCGACCGCTCGTAAGGTTGCCTTAGTGCGCCAATGGCGGCACCGCAGATCAATCGCCCCTGACGATCTTTGGTGGCATGGGGATGTCGCTGGACTTTGAGGATGTCCTTGATGGTGATCAGGCCTTTGAGCATGCCCTTGTCGTCCACGATCGGGAGTTTCTCAATTCGATGGTCGGCCAGCATCGCCTGAGCCTGATCGAGCGTCGTCCCTACGGCGGCAGTGACCAAGTTTTCGGTGGTCATCCTTTCGCGAATGAGCTTGGTGTAGTCCGTTTCGAATCGGATGTCGCGATTGGTCAAGATGCCAACGAGCTTGCCGGTGTCGTCGATGATGGGCACGCCTGAAATGTGGAAATGCTACATCAGGTTCACTGCATCCTGAATCGTCTCATCGGGCCCGAGTTTGAATGGGTTGGTGATGACGCCGCTCTCTGAGCGCTTCACTCGGTCGACCTGTTCGGCCTGCTGCTCGATGCTCATGTTTCGGTGGATCACGCCGACTCCGCCTTCGCGGGCGATGCCAATCGCCATGCGAGAATCGGTAACGGTGTCCATTGGGGCAGCCACGATCGGGATATTGAGCGTGATGCCGGGCAGAAACGTGGTGGAAGTGTCGGCCTCGCTGGGCAAGACCTGGGTTTCTCTGGGAATTAGTAGTACGTCGTCGAAGCTAAGTCCTTCGCGAAAAGCTGGCATTGGGGCTCCTTGGCTTTTCAGTAAATTATGGCGGATGCGAGGGCCCGGAAACACGCGTCCTGGGGCCTTGGTTGGTACGTGTCAATTAATGGCAAGAGGATTATCCAGTCGTCGATCGGCGCTCCAGGCTATCAAAGGGTCAGAGGGTGAAGGATCCAGCCATTCAGAACGAATTTGTGGAAAGGTCAAGATAGGCCATGGAAACATCAGGATCTGAATTGGATCCAGTATTGAAACGAAAGCGGTATCTGAGTTTCCTCGGGCTGGCGCTGATTGCGTCATCGATATTCCTCTTTGCACTGGCAACATCCCAGAGCAATTCGATCGCCTATGAGCCAGCTTGGTTAAGGGCGATTCCGCCGATAGAAAATCGGAATGAACAGTTCGACGCGACCGACTTGTCGTTCACTCGATCGAAATTCAGCGATGGGGTGGCGACTCACCACGCATCGAGATTGGCTCCGATGTCCTACGATGGTTTTGTTGAGAGGATGCGCAAGGACCTGACTTCCTCGTCTGGCTGGGAAGAGTACATCCCGGCAAATTCCAAGACGGTCACTTGGTCCAAAGCCGACCGGAGTGGCAACTACACAATTTGGGGAATGGATGTCGGCGGAAAGGTCCAGGTCATGAGCAGCTGCGTTCGGAACCTGACTTGGCTAGAAAAAGCAGGTCGATGGTGTCGCAGAATGGTAGGTTCAAAGTACGTCGCGGCAAGGTGTGGAAAGCCCAATTGCCGGTCGATAGACCTACCAATCGACGAATTTGCACGATACTGTGGGCGTTGACTAAGTCTGGCAAGCGGTGGTTGGGTGGAACAGTAGGCGCGATCGCATTGCTGATCGGTTGTGGCGCCATTCTCGTGTCCTCAGCGCCGAGAGCGCTTATCCCAAGGTTTCTGAGAGGATATGAATCAAAGGAGCGAGTGACGATCTACAATGCGGGGGTTCACCGGATCGTGCGGGCGGGCCGGGAGACCTATGTCCCGCAAGTCTTGGTCACGGAAAACCAGTCCTTCCAGATTTCGGGGCCTTTCGAAGACCTCCTCGCGATCGCCCAAGAGGAACTGACCGCGGACCGTGGATGGGACTTTAGCGCGGCGCCTCGCGATGGGGTTGCCAAGTTTCATCAGCGGACAACGAACACGACGATCGACCTAAGGCGTAACTTGCGGGCGGTGAATGTCACCGTCGCCCAAACGCGCTTTGCTACTTTGGCCGATCGAATCCGCCAATGGTGGTCCGGCATCCGGTCCTAGAAAACCAAGACCCTCGACTGTCTCAAATTACTCCCATCATGCAAGTGCGAGTCGTAACAAGAGACGGCTCGATGCTCAAGAGGAGGCCAATATGAAGAAACTGAATGCGGTGCTGCTGGGCACCGCGATCATGATTCCGTGGGTTGTGAATGGCTGCAACCCGGAGGTGGCGGAAGCCACCCAAGGGATCGAAGTCGTTTCGGTCAGGTTGGAAGATTGGAAGAACCCGGAGGATGGCAAAACATACATTGTGGCCATGCCCACTTGGCGGAACAACGGTTCCAGTCCCGTTCGTCAAGCGACGTTCTTCGCTCACATCGACGGACTCGATGAGAAGCTTCAGTCCAATGACGAGCCGAAGGAGCCCCAATTCTTTGGAGGCATCGCCGATACCGGGGTAACCGTCACCCCGGCAAAGGTCCCTCAGGAAGGGGTCGTTCTTGGTGTCAAAGAGGACATCGAGAAGGCGCTTGGAAAGTTGAAACCCGAGGCAGTCCAAGTTGAGGCAGTCGGGTCGACCAAGGACTTTGTTCCGCCTCAAGGATCGGGCGCTTAGTTCCTCCCAACAATCGGACGCCGAGGCTTTCACGGAGGTGCGAATGCCAACGCGTCCGGATTCATCTCCACCGCCGAGAGGATAAACTTCTGAACCATGAAGGTTTTGGTTGCGGATAAGTTTGAGCAAAGCGGTCTCGATGGTTTGCAGGCGCTTGGCGTCGATGTTCAGTACAACCCCGAGTTGGTGGATGATGCCCTGGGTCAAGCACTGAGAGACACTCAGGCGGACATCCTCGTTGTCCGATCCACGAAGGTCACCGAAGCGATGATGGAGGGTGCCAAGCTGAGCGTCATCATCCGTGCCGGGGCCGGCTACAACACGATCGACGTTGCCGCGGCAAGTAGTCGAGGCATCCTTGTCACCAACTGCCCCGGCAAGAACAGCCAGGCCGTGGCGGAGTTGGCCTTCGGTTTGATTCTGGCGGTCGATCGCTACATCCCCGACAACGTCGCGGACCTGCGCGCCGGCAAATGGCACAAGAAGAAGTTCTCGAAAGCGAAGGGCCTTTTCGGACGGACCTTGGGCCTCGTTGGAATGGGCACGATCGGTCAGGAGATGATCCCTCGTGCCAGGGCCTTCGGCATGAATATCGTGGCCTACAGTCGGTGGATGACCCCGGATATCGCGGCGGCGCTTGGAATCGGCCGAGCTTCCAGTCTTGAGGAGCTTGCGGCGATGAGCGACGTCGTTTCGGTCCACGTTTCACTGACCGCCGAAACGAAGAACTCGCTGGGCTCGGCGTTCTTCTCGGCGATGAAGCGCGGAGCGTACTTCATCAATACAAGCAGGGGCGAAGTGGTCGATCAGGGTGCCTTATTGAAAGCGATCGAGGAGAAGGGCATTCGAGCAGGCCTGGACGTCTTCGCCGACGAACCATCGGGAGCCGAAGGTATCTATGACGGTGCGCTCAAGGACAATCCCGGCGTCTACTGCACCCACCATATTGGTGCGTCGACCGATCAGGCCCAGGAGGCAGTGGCGGCGGAGGCAGTCCGCATTGTGAAGGAATTCAAGACGACGGGAGTTGTGCCGAACGTCGTGAATATCAAGAAGGCCGAAGTGGCGACCCATCTGCTGGCAGTGAGGCACTTGGACCGCGTTGGAGTGTTGGCGCATGTCCTGGGAGTGTTGAAGGACGAAGGAGTGAGCGTTCAGGAGATGGAGAACATCGTTCTGGGAGGGGCGAAGTCGGCCATCGCTCAGATCTCGCTGGATAAGGAGCCATCTCCCAACGCGATCTTGAGGATCAAGCTCAATGACAACGTATTCGACGCGAGCGTGTTTCCAATCGTAAAGGCCTAGTTTCCGCCAATAACCTACAAATACGCTTGAAACGACCCCCAGAGAATTTTTGGATTCCTGGGGGAACAATCTTTCAATTGGCCCGTCCTACCGCTAATAGACGGCGCCGACCGAGGGTCGGCAAGAGGTAGGAAATGAAACGCAACCATGCACTGGTGGCCATCGCGATCCTCATCCAGCAGATTTTGGTAGCTGGGGCGGCGGCAGCCAACTCTCTGACCCAATCCAGTGGAAGGGTCGAAGGATTCGTCACTCCATCCAACGTGAATGCCAAAGAACCGTTTACTTTCACCGCCCAAGGGGTTGTCGAGGGTGAGGTTATCGATATCAAAACGGTCGAGGGCCAGGTCGTCGCGAGCAGGAAGACCGACAAGTTGGGACGTGTGTTTTTGCCGACGGGACTCGCGGCAGGGGCCTATCTATTGACCCATGGCGCAAAGTCGAGTGGCCATCTCGAAGTCGTGAACCCCAATTCGCCACCCATCCCGGCCAATAATCTGTCCTTCCAGATGCCCAAGTTCGTGGACCAAAACGCGGGGCTCAACCTGACCGGGACCGGTTTCAGCGGCAATGCGGCAGAGATGAAGATCTCTTCAGGGAAGAACATCGTTCCGGTATTGGCTTCGACCCCTCGAGAACTCAGAACAGGCGCGATGGCGAATCTCAAGCCTGGGTTCCATAAGCTATCGGTTGGAAATCTCGCCACGGGCGAGCGGGTGACGGGAAATGACCTTGTGGTCTACCGGGTGCAATCCACGTTGGCCCGCAAGACCCTTGTGAGCGGTGAATCCACGGTCTTGGAGTTCAACGTCGAGCCAAGGGAACTTCAAGCGGATATCAAGGCGAACATCATCAGTGGCCCCGTCCACTTCGCCGGCGGGGGCAATGAAACCCACATCGCCATCAAGAATGGTACGGGCAAAGCCCCATTGGCAGCTGATCCAGCGGGTACCGGCAAGTTCAATTTGATCTGGGAAATGTCCAACATCATGGTCTTGATGACCCCGCAAGGACAGAATCCCGGCGATCCGGCTCAAGGGGAGTCCACCGAACCTTGCCCAGCGACGCGGCATACCATGAAGCCCATCGGGGTCTGGAAACCGGCCGGCAAGCGTGGAGACCTGTTCATTGCCACCCGAGAACGGCAGTGCTACGTCCAGGAGTGTCGATTCAATAAGGGCCACCCGGGAGAACATGAGTACGGCGCACCCAAAGCGTGTCCGGATAAGGACCGGGACACCGAAGAGAAGACCTTCGATACCGAGGATGCTCGGACCAAATTCATCAAAGAGTCAAAGGCAGGCTAGCAAGCCGCTCCATCCTCCCCTTCCGCATCGAGCGCGCAAGGGGAGGCCGATGGCATGAGCAGGGGTTCAGACTCCAGTAAACTTAGCGCCTGTGCTGCTCAATGTCGCCAACGTCGTCAAGACGTTCGGACCGGATGAGATACTTTCCGGCGTTTCCTTCAGAATCGACCCTCGCGAGAAGGTCGCGTTGGTGGGCCGTAACGGATGCGGGAAGACGACCCTGCTCAAGATCCTCACTGGACAATACGGTCCGGACACCGGCATGGTCCATGTGGCGCGCGGAGCGCGAATCGGGTACCTGCGTCAAGAGGTGCCGATCGACGAAGGGGTGACGGTCTTAGAAGAGGCGCAAGCCTCCAAAGCCCATGAATTGGAGTTGAATCGCCGCTTGGAGGAACTCGAGGCGAGAATCGAGCACCGCGCCAGCGAGGAAGACCTGGAAGAATATGCGCTCCTTCATGAGCACTTCCTGGAATCCGAAGGCTACTCCACCGAGTCGGATATTCGCGTGATTCTCCGGAAAATGGGTTTCACCGAAGACGAGTTCGACAAGCCGACCTCAAAGCTCAGCGGAGGCGAGAAAACTCGCTTGGCGATCGCAAAACTCCTCCTTGAGGAACCCGACCTCCTGATCCTCGATGAGCCCACCAATCACTTGGATCTTCAGGCAACGGAGTGGCTGGAGAGTTGGATTCGCGGATATCACGGGGCGGTGCTCCTGGTTTCACATGACCGAGCTTTCCTGGACAGCACCGCCGAGCGCGTCTTGGAAATGAAAGATGGGAAGGTGAAGTCGTATCCCGGTCCGTTTCCCAAGTTCCTTCAGCTTCGCGCGGAAGAAGATGCCCGCCTGGCGGAAGTTGCCAAACGTCAGGACCAGGAGATTGCTCGGATGGACGAATACGTCCGCCGATTCATGAACTCTCAAAGGACTGCCCAAGCACGGGGTCGGCTGAAGCTGATGAACCGGCTGATCGAGGGCAAAGTGGAAGCGCCCAAGAACGAGAAAGGAATGAAGGGCGCGTTTGCCACCGCAAAACGGTCGGGCGACCTCGTTTTGGAGTGCGAGAAGCTTTCGGTGGGCTTCCAGGCGAATGCCAAAACGGAAGGCGCAGACAGCGGCGTCACCTTGTTCGAGAACCTCAACTGGACGGTTCGCAACGGCGATCGGTGGGGCGTCATTGG
>JADZBW010000229.1 GCA_020851885.1 Fimbriimonadaceae bacterium
CCAGTGGATCCCACCGGACTTTGCCTCTCCGCTCGCGTACGTTCCATGGACCGACCGCCGCGGAGGCTATCTGTACAACGAATACAACATGGAGTACCGCTCGGGTCCGCTCAAGCGCTCTCACGCCGACTTCTTCTCCAGCTACTACGAGCAATACGATGGAACGGAGCAGCAAAAGGGCGTGGAAGTCGGGGCGAACGTGGTGACCCGCTCTGATATTGAATTGGGCGCCGGTATCAGTCGAAATGTCTTCTACGGCGAGCGTGACGACACGCAGTCTCTCCAGGTCACTTTCAACGAAAGCAACCGGTACAAGAAACTCGGGCTTTCGCATGAATGGGGTGAACGAGAGGGGAAGCCGACCCATTTCACGTCTGTCGATGGCTCCTACCGGCTGTTCAAGGGATTCGATCTTGGCGTCGCCTGGAGCTTGTTCAATTTTGCCGGGGAGGAGAGGCTTGGGATTGTGACGTTGGGATACGAAATCAACCCGTTGGACTCCATTTCGGGCCGATTCGTGAATCGCAGCGGGAAGGTAAATGCATTCCTGGCTTATCGCCACGGGGGAGGGTCGGGGATTGAATACTACGTCATTGTCGGCGATCCCAACGCGGACAAGTGGCGGAGTCGCGTGAGCCTCAAAGTCGTCTGGGCGTTCTAGGTTCCCATCCGGTATCCTCGAAGCTGTTATGGCCACTGCGATTTCGATGTCCCCCACTGGACTCATCGTCCCCAACGATCCGATCCTTCCGTTTATCGAAGGCGACGGAACCGGCCCCGATATTTGGGCGGCCAGTGTTCGCGTCTTCGATGCGGCGGTGGAGAAAGCCTATGGCGGGACGAAGAAAGTCGAGTGGAAAGAGGTTCTCGCCGGAGAGAAGGCGTTCAATCTCACCGGGAGCTGGCTGCCGGATGCAACCCTCGAGGACTTCACCAAGTACCTGGTCGGCATCAAGGGCCCCCTGACAACCCCGATCGGCGGCGGCATCCGCTCTTTGAACGTGGCGCTGCGTCAGATGCTCGACCTCTATGTCTGCCTCCGTCCCGTTCGCTGGTTCACGGGCGTTCCCTCACCGGTCAAGCACCCGGAAAAGGTGGATATGGTGATCTATCGCGAGAACACCGAGGACATTTATGCCGGTATCGAGTTCCAAGCCGGAACGCCAGAGGCAACGAAGTTCCTCGATATGTTCGCCGAGGCTTATCCCAAGGAGTTCGGGAAGATCCGGTTCGGCACGAGTGAGAAGACCGCCGACTTCATGAAAGCGACGGGTCAAGCGGGGGCACCCGATGTTCAGGTGGGCATTGGCATCAAGGCGGTCAGCTATCAGGGCAGCGGACGTCTGGTTTATGCGGCGATTCAGTACGCCATCGACAACGATCGCAAGAGCGTCACCTTGGTCCATAAGGGCAACATCATGAAGTTCACGGAGGGTGCGTTCCGGGATTGGGGATACCAGATCGCCGAACAGGTCTTTGGCGACAAGACTTATACATGGGCCCAGTGGGAACGCACCAAGAAGGATAAGGGAGAAGAGGCCGCCAATGCCGAGCAAAAAGTCGCCCTCGCGGCGGGCAAGATCCTTGTCAAAGATGCGATCGCCGATATCACTCTCCAGCAGGTCCTGACCAGGCCAGAGGATTTCGACGTGATCGCTACTCTCAATCTCAACGGCGACTATCTGAGCGATGCGCTCGCCGCCCAGGTTGGTGGTATTGGCATCGCCCCCGGCGGAAATGTAAACAATGTCACTGGCCACGCGATCTTCGAGGCAACCCACGGAACCGCTCCCAAGTATGCCGGGCTCGACAAGGTCAATCCCTGCTCCGTTATCCTGAGTGGCGAAATGATGTTCCGCTACATGGGATGGAAGGAAGTTGCCGACCTGTTGATCAAGGGAGTCGAAGGGGCCATCGCCTCCAAGAGAGTCACCTATGACTTTGCTCGTCAGATGGAAGGCGCGACCGAAGTTAAATGCTCTGAGTTTGGCGACAACATCATCGCCCACATGAATTGAGGGTTCCAAAACTCGCAAGAACCTCATGACCCGGTGAACGTCTCTGCTACAGGGGGGCACTAAAAGGCTATGAGGTTTGTTGCGTTCGCGGTCGTCCTTCTCGCCGCACTCCTGCTGTGGGCGCAGAACTCTGCACCGGCGAAGTCTCGCTTGGGTGAGAATCTGGTCCCGAGATTCAGCTCTTCGTATGAGCTGATCGCCAAATCGGTGATGAAGCAGGGTGGGATCAGGGAGTACGCCGAGACCGTTTACACTCTTGTTGAAATCCGAAACAAAGTTCGCCGCGAACGATGGCGCATCACCCAGCAAGAAAAGCATTACAAGCACTGGATTTCTCCAAGCGGCATGGTCTGGGTTCTGACGTCGCGTGTTCCTGGTCCGGGTGGTTCAGGGCGACTCTGGGCTCGCGACGCCAACGCCGATGTCCGTGGTGAGTGGTCGGGCTGGGAGTTGGGATCTTCAGGCGACGACAAGAATGGCATTCGAGGTATCGCCGCCAATCTCGACATCGACGATATGGCGTCGAAAGCCATCCAACTTCAGGGGGGCAGCGAACAACTCAGGCTCGTCGGCAAAGATGGTTCCGAGTTCCGCGCCACGATCGCCAATACGGACACGGGCGACCTCGTCGTCACCCGGCATTTCGGCAAAGGGGAGCCTAAGATCGATCTCCTAACCGAGCGCCTCGACAAACCTTCGAATCCTCCAAAGGTGGAGTGGCCCGCACCAGGAAAGGCGCAGATCGCGATCTGGACCTTCTTCAGCGAACAGCCGAATCAGTTTCTCATCCAAAACTACAATCTGGGGGCGAGCTTCAATGCCAGGCCCAATCAGACGCTTCTCAGTGAGCGAGTATTGCCGCGCAAGCCCGCCTATGTCGACAAGACTCTTACCGGAAAATTGCTGTGGTTTGAATTTGGGCAACCTTGGGAACGTGCGGTAGCCAAACTCGATATCCTGACCTTCGACGGCACCTTGATCAAGAGCATCGATCTGCTCAAACTCGGCCAATTTCAATCTGCCGAGGATGCCCAGAAGATGATTCAGTATCGAGACGTACTGGACGAAGCTGGCGGCGGACCGCAAACGCTGGATAGCCAGCAGCGCTATGGTGAGCCCAAAATCGAGACGTTGACGTTTGCCGATCGGACCGGTCGCAAATACCGCATCGAAATCAAAGCAAGTGACGCGGATTATGAAGTCGAAGCTCGAGCTTCAATGAATCTCGACAAAGTGGCGACCAAAGAGCCGACTTACCCGGGCGCAACGCTATATTCTCAAATAGACGCCCGGTCTGACGATGGCAAGTTCACCGTCCACGTCAAGAACTATCGGCTGGATGGGAAGCAACAAAGCCAAATCACTCTGATTGCGAATGTCACTGACCCGATCGAAGGGTCCAAGCAAGTCGAGCTGTTTAGCTTGCCGATAGCCATAGCACCGGCGTCGCTGAGGGTTTCGAACAGCGGACGTGTGTTTGCACTCACTTACCCAGGGCGATCGGTGCCTGGCGTTGGAGACAAGGAGATGTGCCTTTTCCAGGCTTGGGATGCCTCGGGCCATACGATGTCGATGGACCTTATCAGCAATCTCAAGTGGTTTGACTCCGCCGAAGGTTCGAAAGGGAAACTCGACCTCAGCAAGATGAAGATTGGACTGGAGGGCTTGCGGTCAGAACGAGTGGTGGAAGGAGTCCAAGTCCCCCTCTATCCACTTGAGTCGCTGACTTTCGACCTCGGCGGTGGGAGAACAGAGTGCCTCTATATCGGTTACATGAACGACCAAATCCCCACGATGTTCTACAGCCGACGACCGAAGGGCCCTGGTCAGTAGCCCAGCTCTTTGGATGCGGGCTTTGCCGTTCCATCGGCGATCGCTTCGATCAGAGATGCCAAAGCTCGCCATCTCTCCCGTTCGGAGACATCGCTGCCTCCCCCCACGTGAGGCGTCATGACGACATTTGGCAGATTCTGAAAGGGAAGCGATGATGGAAAGCAGGCTCCATCGCCTTTTGGATAATTCCACCACACATCGATTCCCGCAGCTCCGATCTTGCCGTCTTTGAGGATTTCATAGAGGGCCGCTTCGTCGAAGATCGCGCCCCGAGCGATGTTAGCAATGATGGCGTTCGAGGGTAGTAGGGCCAGCCGTCGGGCATCCATAAGGCCGGTTGTTTGTGGAGTTAGCGGCAAGGCAACGAACAAGGCGTCGGTATTAGGAAGGAGTGGATCCAATTCCTCCAAGGGACGTGCGCGATCGCTGAATGGCCCTGCTCGTTTGATTCCCATCACATCCATCTCCATCGCCTCGCAGATATGGCCGATGCGTTGCCCGATCGAGCCGTATCCCAATACCAGGGCCCGCTTGCCGGCGGCCCGAACACTTTCGGGAGAACCGCCCCTTAAGAACGAATCCTCCGACCATTGCCCTCGACGAAGCGCCTGGTCCCTTGGCACGATTCGTTTTGCCGCAGCCATGTAGAGAGCAATCGCCATTTCAGCGGTATCCGCCGCGTTGTGGTGGAGGTTGTAGAGGTCGATGCTCGGGTGTAGAAGCATGAGCTCGCGGGTTTCCGCTGGAATACCCGCAAAGGGCACAATCAAAGCTTGCAGACCAGGTGCTTGGGCGAGATCGTCTGCCGTTGGCCGACCCTTTATAAGGACCTGGGTATCGGCTGGGATCTCGGGACCAAAGGAGCAACGGAAAGTTGCGGAGCCAACTGACAAAGGCGCTTTCGCGTCATCGGGACGGTCCCAAAAATGCACCCTCATCACAGGTGCATTGTATCGCGATGTCCCGCGTTTCGATTCCGTCAGCCTATCGACGTCGAGTTAAGCGTGCGACAACTCAACGATTTTCTTTGCGGCTTCCTGAACGGTGGCCGCTGGCACGATTCTCGATCCTTCCAGCAATTTCCGACCCTCTTCGGCAGCCGTGCCCTCGATTCTGGCGACCACGGGGATGCGAACATCGAGTTCGTCGAATGCTTGGAGCACACCCTTGGCCACTTCGTCACATCGAGTAATACCGCCAAAAATATTGATGAACAGCCCCTTGACATGCGGGTCCATCATGACCAGTTCCACGCATGATTTCACTCGCTCCGCCTGAGCTCCACCACCGACATCCAGGAAGTTCGCCGGTCTGCCGCCGGCGGCATTCACTTCGTCCAGCGACTGCATGACAAGTCCCGCGCCGTTCCCCATGATCCCGATCTCGCCACCCAAATTCACATAGGCGATGCCGCGTTTTAGTGCTTCTGCTTCGATCGGGTGCTCCGCCGAATCGCTGGTCGTGCCGGCGTACTCACGATGTCTGAAGAGCGAGTTGTCGTCGATGGAAACTTTGGCGTCGGCGGCGATGAGCTTGTTGTCGGGAGTCAGGGCGCAGGGGTTGATTTCGATCATCTCGGCATCCGATTCCATGTATGCCTTGACCAACTGCTTGATCATGGACACCATCTGCCCATGGGCTTCCTTCGGAATGTTGGCATCCTTAACTGCTTGCCGAAGCTGATAGTCTGCCAATCCCCAAGCTGGATCCACATGGAAACGGACGATCGCGCCCGGGTTTTTCTCGGCAACTTCCTCGATTTCCATCCCGCCTTCCGCGCTAAGCATCACGAGAACGCGCTGGGCGGCTCGATCCAGAAGCACGGCGACGTAGAATTCTTTGGCGATGTCCACGATCTCGGCAACGAGCACCTTGTCCACAATCATGCCGTCGGGATTTTGGATGCTGATCAATCGCTTGCCGATCAGATCTTTGGCGAAGTTCGCGGCGTCGGCGGCATTATCGAACAGCTTCACTCCACCGGCTTTTCCACGACCACCCATCAGCACCTGCGCTTTCACCACGACCTTGCCGCCCAAGCGCTCAGCAATGGCTCGCGCTTCAGCCGGATCACTTGTAACGTCGCCAGCCGGGACCGGTACGCCGTACTTGGAAAGCAGTTCTTTGGACTGGTATTCGTGGAGCTTCATGGAAGGTAACAGGATACCCTCCGCAGGCTTGAAGCGGCAGGACGAACCGGATTGGCAAGAACCCCTGAATTCTCGCCTTGCCTGGTGAATTCATGGGCATGCCTATGGAAGAAGCCTAATGGTGAACTCGGAATGCGATTCTGCCAAGGCGACGTGGGAAATCTATGGGTTTGAGAGGCAAGACATTGCTGGCAACGGGGATTACTTTCTGTATCCTCTCGCTTGGAGCCTATTTTGGCTTCCGTGCTTGGCTGCTCCAGACCTACGCGGTCCTTGAATCCCGTGAATCCAAGCTCAATGTCGAACGCGTCGACGACGCTCTCGAGCAACAAATAGAGGACTTCCATCTCCACAGTCGGGATTGGTCCGATTGGGACGAAACTTTCAACTTCATAAGTCACAAGAATCAGGATTACATCGATTCCAATCTGAGAGTCATTACCCTGAAATTGGATACGATGCTCTTTCTGGCCCCGGACGGGAGAATCGTCTATGAGAACCCTGCGAAACGGACCCCTGGGGTGACCCCGCCGAACGGGACGGAAATCGTTGAGAGGCTTGGGTTTTCAAATAGGGCCAGCCCTCGTCCAGCCAGGTTCGCGACCAGCGGATTGATCGAGGTCGGGGGCATTCCGATGATCGTTTCTGTCCGACCCGTGATTCGATCATCGGGGAAGGGACCTTCCAATGGGTGGATCGTCTTCGCGCTCTGGGTCGACAAAGCCGAGGTGGAGAGTCTGGCACTGCAGACGCACCTCGACGTCGAACTCCACCCCATTGATGACCGATTTCTGGACGGATCGATCAAGTCTGCAGTCCTCGCCGGGAATTACGAGCAGATCATCTCGGGTCAGGGCAATATTCTCGGCTACAAAGCGATTCGTAACATCCAGAGTGCACCAATCAAGATCATTCAGGTGCGTCAGCCTCGGCCGATCTACCAACAAGCTCAGAAGACGTTGAGCTATCTAATACTTGGGATTTTCGCCATTGGCCTGGTCTTCGCCGCCGTCTTCCTCGGGCTGCTGGAGTGGATTGCCTTCTCAAGGGTGTCGAACCTTAGTCGCCAGGTCGAATCGCTTGGCGACGCGCAAGATGGTTCGCTTGCGGTGCAGCTGACAGGCAACGACGAACTTTCGTGGCTGGCAAGCAAGATCGACCGAATGATCGAACGTCTTCGAGAACATCGCGCGGAACTGCATCAGAACAATGAGGACCTGCAAGAGAAGGTTGCCCAATTGGCGGGCGTGAATTCAATTCTCGAGAACGCGGTGGAAGGTATCGGGCGACTTGATCGCTCCGGGCGATTCGCCGGAGCGAATAACGCCTTCAGGGAGACTTTGGGCTTCCAAAAGAGCGACCTTTGTGAGTGCCCGTGGGAGTCGATAATCAGCGCCTCGGACCATGAGAAGTTCCGACGCGCGCTCGAGGTGGCCCGCGTCCAAGGGAAGGTGACGATCGAGGTGACCGCGTGCGGGGCCGCGCGAGAGCTATACCATCTTGAGCTCGTCATCGTCCGCGCAGAAGCCTCGGATGGCGAGTCCGGAGACTTCCATCTCTTCATGAAGAACATCACGGAGCGACGAAACCTTGAAATGCGCATCGAACATCAGGCGTTTCATGACGCTCTCACCGGTTTGCCCAACCGATCGCTCTTCATGGATCGTTTGAGTCACTCCCTGGTCAAGGCCCATCGCCATGGCGATGGCGTTGCCGTCATCTTCATGGATCTCGACGACTTCAAATTCGTCAACGACTCCCTGGGCCATGAGGCGGGCGACCAACTTCTAAGACAAGTTGGGGGAAGGATCTCCAAGTGCCTGCGACCTGAAGACACGATCGCGCGATTGGGGGGCGACGAATTCACAATCTTGCTGGAGGGTCTTCATGAAGTTGGCGAAGTCCAGGCCATTGCCCGGCGAATTGTCGAGGAATTTCGACTGCCGTTTGATTTGCCCCAGGGAGAGGCCTGCATCGGTACCAGCATTGGAATTGCCTACTCGGCAGCCGGCAATTACTCGCCGGACGTGCTGCTTCGCGATGCAGATACCGCAATGTATCACGCGAAGAACCAGGGCAAGAACTCCTGCGTTGTTTTCGATCTCACGATGAACGATGCCGTCAACGAGAGAATCGGCCTTGAAACCGGCCTTCGGAGGTCTCTCAGCCGAAGCGAGCTCTTCCTCGTTTATCAGCCTATCGTCGACCTTGAGTCAGGCGACATTTGCGCAACTGAGGCCCTGCTCCGTTGGCAGCATCCGGAACAGGGTTTGATCATGCCCGATAGGTTCATCCCGCTTGCCGAAGAGACCGGATTGATCGTTCCAATTGGCGAATGGGTCTTGCGAGAAGCTTGCCGACAAACGAAAGAATGGCATCGAGATTTCCCGACGACGCCATTGATTTCGATCAACGTCAACCTTTCCGCAAAACAACTCCAGCGTCCAGACATCGTCGAGCGTATCCACCATATCGTCTCCACGGAAGGACTCGAACCTGGATACGTTAAGCTGGAAATCACCGAATCGGCGATCATGTCGGATCGTGACGACGCCGTCGGCAAACTGGTCCGCCTGAGAGACCTGGGGTATCGGCTGGCCATCGATGATTTCGGCACTGGCTACTCATCGATGGCAAACCTTAGCGCATTCCCGGTAGACACCGTGAAAATCGACCGCGAGTACATCAGCAGGATGGGCGACGAAGGCGAAGTCGATGCGATTGTCGCCGCAATCATCTATCTTTCGAGGACGATGCACCTGGCGGTAACCGCCGAAGGTTTGGAAGATCGTTGCCAATTGACGTATCTTCAGTCGCTTGGCTGCCACGAAGGCCAAGGATACTATTTCGCTCGCCCGCTCTCCGCCGACCATGTTCGCGACCGTTTGAAAAACGGTCTTAACGTCTCGATGGAGCTTGAGCAGCGATTCCAGGAAGAAGACCAGTCCGCCGCCTGATCTCCTTGACATAAGTACAAGAATTGAAGGGTTGCTTGCACTTGAACGGTCATTGCCCCCGAGGCGCATGAACCATCCGTGATGAGGCGGTCACCCCGTCCCATCGATGAACCCCTGAAGCGAGCTTCGCCGCCCGTCCCTACGGTCGGCAGGAGACTGCGGAGTCTAGGTCCCCGGGATCTTGACGGCCGATGCAGGTACCACGGCTTTCATATCGATCTTCGTGATTTTGTAATCACCGACCACCTGAGCGGTGTCTTCCAAACCGTAAACGGCCGTTCGCATGATGAACTTCGTCTTTGGATCGATGTAGTATCGAACGAAGACGTTGCTCTTGGGTGCCTTTTCTTCCAGAACCATAAAGTCCGCTCCCTTCCAGGTCTCATGCTTCAGGAGGCGAAGCTGACTCTCGTTCATGTTCGCGCCTTTGGCAGTGGAAAGTTGTCGCTTGTAATCCCAGAAACAGAGCCCCTCGAGGTTGATGAAGGTGCCGGCTTCATCCAGGTTTAGCGTCTTGGTTGTAACCTCGCCTGCCGGTGGCTTTGTGTACAGCCTCTTCCCATCGCTGATAACCGTCAGATTCTTACCTGCGGGCATCGACTTTGCCGTGGTCACGATTCGGAAGCTCATCGGAGCCCGGTATTCCACGACCGAAGTCAGTGGATTGTCGTCGCCGCCCGTATCTGGACGCGTCGCCAAGACCTCGAAGCGAACCGATTTCACATTCTGGTAATTCTCGCGCAGTTGTTTGAGGAGAGCCTCCACGTCTTTGTCAGCGGCGAAGGTGAAAGGGGCCATCGTGGCGAGCAGGGCAATGGCGACATTCCGAATTCTCATGAACGTCTATACGCTTGAGGTGGTCGGTAAAGTACCGTGAGATTCATGATTCCTTGTGCTTTGATTCCAATCCTCGGCTTTGGCGGCGTGGTGGATGGTCCCCGACTGCCTGTACATGGCAAAGCTGCGAAGATCGTGGAAGGGGCCATGGTGCAAGCAAGGGAAGCCGCTTCCTACACAACCGGCTATTTCCAAATTACCTATCCGAACGGCGATCTTCCGCGCTCAAAGGGCGTCTGCACCGATGTGGTGATTCGCGCGCTTCGGCACGCCGGATTCGATCTGCAGGTCCTCATCCATCAAGATATGGCGCGACGCTTCTCTACTTATCCGAGGCGTGAACGACGGCCCGACTCGAACATCGACCATCGCCGCTGTCCCAATCAAGCCTGGTTCTTCCGAACCTATGGCACAACCCTCACGAACAAGGTCGCTCCGGAGACCTTGAAGCATTGGAAGCCAGGCGATATCGTGTACTGGAAACTGGATAACGGATTGGACCATACCGGCGTCCTCACAAGCCGGACGAACGACCGGGGCGAACCTTACGTCGTCCACAATTTGGGACGCTGCGCGGAGGAGGACGTCCTCACGTCGTGGAAGATCGTCGGCCATTATCGATATCCGAAGTAGCAGCTACTTCATCAAGTGCTCTTTGAAGAAAGCGATCACTTTGGCTTGAATCTCGTTGCCAAGGTTTCCGTGACCGGCGCCTGGCACCAGCACCAGTTCCGATGAGACGCCGCTCTTCTTCAGGGCTTGGTGAAGCAGTTCGCTTTGATTGTAGGGAACGGTTCGGTCCGCTAGCCCGTGGGCAATGAGAAACGGGGGATCGTCCTTGGAAATGTAGGTGATCGGACTCGCCATCTTCGCGAGAGCTGCTTTCGTGTCGATCGCGCCACCAAGCAGGAGCGCTTCAGGAGTCTGGGCGCTCTTCGCTTGTTCGCCGACCCGATACGCTATGAAGTCGGTGGGGCCATACCAATCGCAAACGGCCTGGACCAGACTTGACTCACCTTCATTTCCCAGAGAGGCTCCTTCCAGTTCCTTGACACCGCCGGAGGTACCCAATAGCGCCACCAAGTGGCCACCGGCTGAGGATCCCCATGCTCCAAATCGATCTTTGTCCAATCCGAACTTCCCCGCATTTGCCCGTAGATATCGAACCGCCGCTTTGCAGTCTTCGATCTGCGCGGGAAAGGTGGCGTCGCCAGAAAGCCGGTAGTTGATCGAGGCAACGGCAAACCCCTCACGGATGAGCGCTCGCCACGGACCCCCTTCCTTGCTGCCCGTTCTCCATCCTCCGCCATGAACCCAGATCACCAGTGGACGCTTCTTTGCTTCGCCGGACGGAAAGAACAGATCCAAAGATTGGTACCGATCACCCTTGGTCACATATATCAAGTCGAGCGCCTGCGATTGGAGGGTCGCACCTGAGCAACAAACAAGGGCCAAGAAGGGAGCGATCATCGATGGGTAAAGACGCTCATTTGCTCGACCGGTTCAGGTCTTGGGAGTCAAGTGGGTCGTCGACGGGCTTCATGAGCCAATCGCCGACAAATCGAACCCCTTCAAAGCCGCACGAATAACCCGATAACTCTACCGGGTATGCGCGCTA
>JADZBW010000230.1 GCA_020851885.1 Fimbriimonadaceae bacterium
AGGGCAAAGTAGTGGGCAAGGAAATCTCGGCGACCCTGCGTTGCCATAGGGTGGAATGGAATACCAAGCAGAAAATGATGCGGGCTTTCGAACAGGTGACCATCGTGAGCCGACAGGGAACGGTCGGGCCATTGAACGAGTTGTGGTGCGAACCGAGCGTGCGTCGCGCCGGTACGCCGGGGTTCTTCCGATGATGTTGCTCGCCTCGCTGGTCCTGGCCCAATCGGTGTTCACTTATTCCGATACAAGTCGGGATCTGCGCATCCAAGCCAAGGACGGTCAGGGCACGATGGTGGAGTCTGGCTATCGATTCGAGCTTCGCGGCAGCGTCTCGATCGACTCGAAAAAGGAGCAGTTCTCGTTGCGAGCGGGGAAGATTGTCGCGGACGTGGTTTCTGGGCCGATCGCGGGCGGTCCCAATCAACTCAAGGCGGCGACCGCAAGTCTGGGGGTTCGGTTCGAGCAGGTTTCGCCAACTGGGAGTAGCGTTTTGACGGGATCGTCGGCGACTTACACCGTTCAGGGGGTCGGCGGGAAGCTGGACGCCAAAGGAACGGTGAGGATTGTCAATACCAACATCGTGAAGAAGGAGACGCTGATTGCGTCGGGCAGCGCCATTACCGCGCTCTTGGACAAGAACTCGAAGAGGGGATTGAAGAGCGCGACGTTGAGCGGCCCGGTAAAGATCGAACTGGATCAGGCCGGTGGGCAGACGAGCCGCATTGTGTTCACGGGTCGCACCCTGACCTTGGACGGCAACACGATTCGTCTCTCGGGGAATGTGAAGGCAACGGGAAGCAGCGCAAGTCGGTTCGGAAACCTTGGTAACGTAGATTCGGTGACGGTGATGCTCAACGACAAGGGCGAGATGTCCAGCTTCAAGTTCCGTTCGGGGGGGGGGCATTGAAGCTTCTGGCCTCGTTGGCGGTTCTCCTCGCATTGAGTCAGGGTGGGCGGGTCCTCTTCGAGGACAAGGACGGCCAGATCAGGCTGTCCAATTACACGACCGCCGAAGGTGGGGTCGAGGAAAATGGCGAGTTCTCCTTCCAGATGGAAGGCAAGCCCGCGTTGGTGGAGTCGCTGCTGGATGGCTTGGGCATCGCGGGACCCAAGATGAGCGGAGCGGTGACGCCGGGCAAGGCCAAGTCCAAGGGTTTTATCAATCGCCTCGATGTGTCGGGCAACGTCAGGCTGACCTTGGACAGCGAGGTCCGCTTCAACGCGATCAATACGCAGTTGAAGCGACAGGGCAAGCCGGAGATGGCGAAGACGGAAAGCAAAGAGGTGATGGAATTGGTCACGGCCCAACTCAACTATCGAGGAGGGTCGGAACAAGGGGTGTTCACGGTTCCGGAGCCCTTTGTGGTTCGGTCGGTGAGCGATGACATATCTGAGACAAAGGTCCAGGGCAAAGCGATCCGGTCGACGCTTCACGAGGAGTTCGTCGTGAATGGCCGCTCGGGCGCGTTCAGCCTTAATCCAGGAGCGAAGGGATTGGGTCGGTTGGAGACAGGGGAGATCAAAGGGCCCGTATCGATGGAAATGATTAGGACGGAGAAGCCGCCGGAACCGGGAAAGCCTGAGATAACGAAGTTATTGGGGACGGCAGATTCGATTGCGTTCGATCTCAAGACATCGAGAACCATCACGCTGAAGGGCAATATCAGGATCGAGGGTGAGAATGGGCTTTACCGGGGATCGAGCGAAGGGGACATGGCGGTGATCACGCTCGACGAGAACTACAAACCGGTCAAAATCCGAATCACCGGAGATCCGACGAAGGGCACGGTCCAGGATAAGCGCGGGGGCGGAAAGCGATGACGATTCATGGGAAGGGCCTGCAGAAAGCGTACAAGGGCCGGAAGGTCGTTCAGGGCGTCACGTTCGATATCTCCCAGGGCGAAATCGTCGGATTGCTGGGTCCCAATGGAGCGGGCAAGACCACGACGTTTTACATGACGACGGGCCTGGTTCGTCCCAATGGCGGCAAGGTCTTCTTCGATGACTTGGATGTCACCCACTGGCCGATGTACAAACGGGCTCGGGCGGGGATCGGGTATTTGCCACAGGAGGCCAGCGTCTTCCGAAAGCTGACCGTCGAAGACAACCTGAAACTCGTCCTCGAACTGGCCAAGAAGACCAACAAAGAGATCAGGGAGAAGATCGACGAACTGGTCGACGAGCTCAGTATCCGGAAGATCTTGTACAGCCAGGGAAACGTGCTTTCCGGAGGCGAGCGGCGTCGGGTGGAGATTGCCAGGGCGCTGGCGACGGAGCCGAAGTTCATCCTCCTCGACGAGCCCTTTACCGGTATCGACCCGGTTACGATCGAGGAGATTCAGGAGATTCTCTTTCGGCTCAAGAATCGAAATATCGGCATCTTGATCACGGACCATAACGTCGCGGCGACCTTACGGATTACCGACCGGAACTACATCCTCATCGATGGCAAGATCATCGCCGAAGGCACGGGCAAGGAGATCGCGGCAAACGAGATCGTGCGAAAGCACTACCTCGGCCAGCAGTTCGGAACTCAGCAATTCGCGGGGCCGAGCGAGGATGATATCGCGATCGAAGCCCTGGACGAGGAGCCTCCAAAGCCGGAGGTGCCGCCCGATGCGGACTAGCCACCGGAAAGGGAGAGACCGGGCGTGAAGCGGCTGGACCGACTCGTCATCAAAGAGCTGATTGGCCCTTGGGCTTTTGGCGTCGCTCTCTTTGGGGCCCTTCTCTTTGCCGCGACTTACTTGGGGCGGGTCGCGGAGTACATTTCCAAGGGCTTGTCGGGTGACTTGGTGGGTCAGGCGACCATGTTGATCCTCCCGGGAATCCTGGTGCAAACCTTCGCCATGTCGATGCTGCTGGCCTCGCTCTTGGCGTTCGGCAGATTGAGCTCCGATAGCGAAATTGTGGCGATTCGGGCGGCGGGGGTCAGCCTCTTCCGAGTGATTGCGCCGGTTTCAGGATTTGCACTTTGCGTGGCGGCGGTGGCCTTCCTGGCGAACGAGACGATCGTCCCGGCCTCCGCGAAGCGATTGCTGATGTTGGCGGATCAGATCACGCGCCAACTCGACGGCGCTTCCGAAAAAGGCACGAGCTATCCCATCACGGAGAAAGGGGTGCTGAAGGGAATGGTGGTGGCCAAGAGCTTCATTGTTTCGGAAGGCGTCCTGCTGGGGGCTTTGATTACCAGCTACGACAAGA
>JADZBW010000231.1 GCA_020851885.1 Fimbriimonadaceae bacterium
CACTCGCGCGTCGATTGGGAAGCGATTTCCTCCGCTTTGCCTGGCTTCAGGCCGTCAGTTCGATCTTTGGCATCAGCGTCTTTCTGATCCTTGCGTTCACCAAAGTCGTCCATATTCCAGGCATCCCAAGGTACGACTTCATCTTAATCCTCTGCCTCTCGATTCAGTGGCTGATGGTCAAATCCAAGCTCGAAACATGGGATGAGGTCAAGGTCATCTCGCTCTTTCACATCATCGGGCTGATCCTCGAGATTTGGAAGGTCCATCACGGTTCATGGAGTTACCCTGATGCCGGCGCTCTTCGGATAGGTGGGGTCCCCCTCTACTCGGGATTCATGTATGCGGCGGTGGCAAGCTACATCACGCAGGCGTGGCGGCGGTTCGACCTTTCGATGCGGCCACTTCCTCCGGGTTGGCTGGCGATCGGGCTGGCACTGGCGATCTACTTGAACTTTTTCGCCAATCACTATCTGCCCGACGTCCGTTGGTGGTTGGCGGCCATCGTCATGGTCCTTTACACCCGGACGCGCTGCTCCTTCACGGTCAACGAGCATCGCTACTGGCTGCCCCTTTCCGGGGCATTCGTATTGATCGGTCTGTTCATTTGGGTAGGTGAGAACATCGGCACCCTCTTGGGCGCCTGGCAATATCCAAACCAGCAGGTCAGCTGGTCGATGGTACACCAGTCCAAGATCTCCTCCTGGTTTCTGCTCGTGATCATCAGCTACATCGTTGTGGCTTGGCTGAAGGATTTGAAGGCCGTACGCTTAAAGGCGTGACTCCTTGGCTCCGCGCGCGTTGCCCTTGTGCATAATTGCCTAAGATGACCCCTCGGGAACGACTCGACCAACTGGAGCGAGGCGAAAATCCAGCGCTCGTCGCTCGAATGAGGAGCGGCTTCGCCGTGATGTTTGACTCCCAGTTCCTCCCAGGCTATTGCCTTCTACTGGCTTCGCCGATGGTGAGCCAACTTAACGACCTGGCAGGGGGCGCCAGAACTCAATTCCTGCATGATATGGCCTTGCTCGGAGACGCTATTCGAGGCGCCACTGGCTGCAAACGAGTCAACTACTCGATCTACGGCAATCTTGATCCGTTTTTACACGCGCACGTCATCCCTCGCTATGATTGGGAGGCGGCAGCCTTTGCCACCAAACCGCCGATGCAGATTCCATCGGAGTTGCGAGAGGCGCCGGAGCATGCATTCGATGCCAAGAGGCACATGGAACTGATCGAGAGGATCAGGGCCGGACTCCCTCAATGAAAAGGGAATGAGGCACGCCAGTCTTCCCCATTCCCTGCTTTTTAGACGTTCAGTGCCTTAGATGGCGACTTTGCTGTTGACTTTCTGTACCTTGCCGACGCGGGCGCCCTTGGCCAGAAGCGTCTTGCGGCCCTCGGCGGCGCTATCTTCGCAGCCGAAATACTTGTAGCCGGCGCCCGCCACGAAAACCTTGAACTTTGCAGGCTCACCCTTGGCGTTGCAGCAACCATCCTCGCCACTGACGATCTTCTTCGCTTCGGTGGATCGGCAGCATTCCTTCTTGCCTTCGGCCTTCATTTCCATTTCGCGGGCCATCTTGAGGAAGGGATCTTCGGCGCTGGCCTTCTTCTCGCCTTGGCAGCAAGGAGCCTGAGCCATCGAAAGGGCGGCGATCGCCGCAAGTGCAAGGGTCAACAAGAACTTCATAGTATTGCAGAGGATACCAAGTGCGGCAAAAAGAAGGGAACCTGGTATTGAGGTGAATTTGAATGACCAGGGCATCGTTGGAATCAGGGAGCCGATCAGGCCCCCCGATTCAGACCACGATTTCAGCCGATTTGAGCCAGAACGTCCTTCAGGCTTTGGGCAGATTTGAGGAGCCCTTCACGCTCGGACTCGTTTACCGCCGGTTCGAGGACCTCGTGAGCGCCGTTTCGACCAACCTTGGTTGGGAGCGAGAGACTTATCCCGGATATGCCGAGCGTGCCGTTCTGCAGAGTCGAAACGGGAAGGACCGCCTCGCTATTCAATGCGATCGCTTCGACGACTTCTTTGATCGAGACGCCAACCGCTCGACCCGCTCCACCCTTGAGTCGGATCACTTCGGCGCCGGACTTTCGCGTGAATTCGAACACGCCGTCGATCTCCGCTTGGTAGTTCGGGATAGAAGACATGGGCACGCCGCCAATTGTCGCCGATGAAAGGATCGGAACCATGGAGTCGCCGTGCTCGCCCAGGATCAACGCCTTTACGTCCAATGCGTTGACATTGAAGTGGTCCGCCAGCAGGGACCGGAATCGACAGGTGTCGAGGACGGTACCCAAGCCAAGAACGCGGGAAGCGGGCACGATTCCACTCTGACCGGCAAGATGAGTCAGGATATCGACTGGATTCGAAACCACCACAATCGTGGCTCCCTCGGCGAGTTTGACGCCCTTGATCGAGTCGAGGATGCCACGGAATAGGCCGACGTTGCGATTGATGAGTTCCAGTCGGCTCTCATCAGGCTTGCGCCGAAGGCCGGCCGTGATGACGACGCAATCGCTGCCGGCGACGATGTCGTATTCGTTGGAACTGGTGAATTTCTGGTTGCTCGTAAGGGCGGCGCCGTGACGCAGGTCGAGCGCTTCACCGGCGGCCATGTCCGCATTCATGTCGACGAGCGCGATTTCGCGAACGATTCCGCCGAGCTGCAGTGCGAATGCGGCGTCCGATCCGACGCGTCCGCCTCCTCCAATAATGGCTACTTTCATTTTGTCTTTGGGGTCCTTGTCAAACCTCTGCGTCCAGGTTCCACGAGTAAGGTCCGGGAGCCTGGTCCGTTGAGAAGCTGTCTCTTGATTATGGCAGGTTGGCGACGGATCGAATGGGCC
>JADZBW010000232.1 GCA_020851885.1 Fimbriimonadaceae bacterium
ATCGCCGATTCCCTGAAACTCGACGCCGAATCAGAGTCAAGCCATCGCAATCGATGGGCACCCGGTCACGATCGCCGTGACACCGCACGGCAAACCCCTGCTCCGTTCTCGATGAGAATAGCAGAACCGCCGAACCATCACGCACTTCCCTTATTACTTTGTCCCAAAGCCGATCCCTGACTCTGGCTGATAATCTGCCAACGAAGACGCCCGCCTGAGGCTCGATCAACCAGCGCGTTAACTCTCCGCGAAGCCCTGGCTTCACCGCCGTGACGATTAGGACAACGATGGATCACCCTCCATTCCATATGAAACTCCACCATCCACCCCACCGACCAGGGTGCCCGGTAGAGAGGGATCGCCATCGAAAACTTCGGTATCTTCGGCATCGGGCCCGAAAATGGCCATCAGGTCATCCGCGACTCTGGGCAAGAATTGCGTTTCCCGGAACCTGTCCCGCAATGCCAGACGTACTCTCCGATCGATCTCCTCACTCCCCTCGGCGGCGGCCATGAACGCGACCGGCAAGCTTATGTCCAATTTGTACAAATCAGCAAGGTCGTAGACAAAACTGAGTTGCTTCCCGGTATGGATGAACCCAAGAGCTGCGCTAAAGCCCATGCTGAGGATTGCCGCGTGGCAGACCCCATAGGGACAGGCATTTGCCGCGCTGAGCGCTCGATTAATTGGATCCGAGCCCTGCCACTGGTTTCGATCATAATTGCGGCCCTGCCACGGGACTCCATACTTTTCTGAGGCAGCTTTGTAAGCCTCCCTAACCCGATATCCTTCCCGACCACGTAACTGCTCGATCGAAATATCAGGATCCATTGCTTCGGGAAATCGCATGCCGTACAGTTTTCTGACCACTTGTAGGCGAAGATTGGCATCGCTTGCCAAGACAGCTTGTTTAATCAGTCGAGATGCAGAGTGGGTACCTCCGGTACCGAAAGCATAAAGACGAACCCCTTCCTCGCCAACCCAAGCAATCAGGCAATTATTGCGGGCCAAAACGTCCACGGCGGAGTGACTGAGCTTCGTGCCCGGTCCAAGCATCAGCAGCGCAATATCGCACACCGGAACCTGGGTCATGCACAAGTCTCCCGCCTCATCTTGTGAATAGAATGCGATGCTATTAGCCTCTCTTTCAACCACAGCGTGCTCGATATACAAGTAACTGAGTCGATCTCGAAGCTTGGGGACGAGGTGGAGATCTGCCGGCATGGCGTCAGTTGATGCAGGTCGGCCCCCCGATCACCGGCGTCCATCCTTTGCACGGCCCGCAATAGCGAATCCAACCGGCAATCCCACAGAGCCCTTTCCAGCACTCGTCAGCGTTAGCCCAGTGAAGCGCCTTCATCGGCTCTCCACACTGCGGGCACGACTCCTTTGGCAGGTCCCAAGGTGGGCGACTTCGATACTTCGCCATCGAGCTTCGACCATCGAGGCACGCCTGTACCTCTTCCCATTCAAAGGGAGGCAGATCATAGGGTGGGTTGCCCTGCCACTCAACCCTATGAAACCTGACCTCCAGGTTGCCAATGCTCATGATCATATGGGGGCAAGGCTCAGCAGTCCAAATCCATACGCCTTTTGCGGACCAATGCCGTTGCGCATGGCTTCGCGAAGCTTGTCGGGGTCGGTGACGACCAGGACACCATCGAACCGCACGCCACCTAGCGGCTTGTCTTGTTTGCCCCCTCGAGACTCATGCCAATACACTCGGTCAAATCCTGCATCCTTGACCTCGAACCCATGCTCAGCGGCCTTGCGATCGAGCCAGGCGAAGATCTCGTCTTTTTCCTTCAGCGATTTTCGTTTCCCTTCTTCTTCGTTCCCCGGCTCCCCGATGCGCTTGCTCGGACGGCACCGGAGGCGGAAGCGAAGTGGCATATCTGCTCGGAGCCCTCCCAGTTCGACCGCTTTGGGCTCGTCCACGGAGAGGATGTATTTCCCGTCGGCTTCGGGCCATCGCGGTTTCGTAAGGCTTTGCACGATTAGATTCACCTCGCCCGGACGGTCGGTGTCCCCGCGGAACAAAATGCGTGCCGCTTCGGGATCTTCGAACGCCTTGCAGAGGGTCCGATGAAGTTCGTAAGGATGCATTACTTCACTCTTCGTCTGGGGATTGTTGGCGTTCAAGATCAGTCGGGAGAGGTACATGGTGGGTCCACCTCCAGGTATCGGCAGTTGCGAAACTCGTACATTCGCAGTTGGTTGATTCTCATGGCATCCTGCCTTTCCAAAGTGCCTTGCGGATCTTCGATATAGGCAGCCAACTTGCCTCGATTCTTCGGATCAGAGTCGAGGCGAGGGTGCAGTTTCAGAGCGGACTCGAGGTCGGCGTATTCAGGCGGATCGACAAGTAGCAGGGGGCGTGTGGGGGGGCAGCCCTTCCTACCCAGGAAGAGCGGCCAGACCGGCTCCCGCAAGGCAGATACGCACTCCTCAATGAGGCTCGATTGACCGGCAAGGGCAACGAGGAACGCTGCGTCATGGAGATAGTCACGCGGCGAGACGGTCGTGGCTGGGCCATGTTCAAGTGCGGTCTTCAGGGTGGTCGCCGTACCGCCACTGTGCTTGAAG
>JADZBW010000233.1 GCA_020851885.1 Fimbriimonadaceae bacterium
CGATGAGTCCGAACATCAGGCGAACATTGTGGTTCACCCAAACTTGGAGTTCGCGACCGCTGCCGTCGATGAAGATCAATTCTTGAACCTTGGGCTCGGCATCCAGCCAGCTCGTCGGCAACTGGCACAGCGGGAACGTACCGAGTTCTCGGTGAATCGACTTCAGCACGAGGCGAACGCTCTCGGGCATCGTCTTCGGAGCAGGAAGAACATCCTCGTCCTGGACATCCGTAGCCAATGGGTGGGACAGGAGCTTTCGGAGCGATGAACTGAGGCCATCGTCGGTCAATTCCTGATCGACCTCTTCACCCTCCTCATCTTTGACCCCACTTTCCACAAACGTGAACGGCTCGGGAACTTCATCGATGAAATCAGGCTGCTCGCCCGACTTTCGGAACCGATCCCCGCCAACCCATTGGATGCGTCCATCTGCCTTCAAAGAGGACATCAGGTTGAACATGTCGTCGGGGAAAGTCTTGTTGCTCGGAGTGATTTCGTATACTTCTTCGAGCAGTTTGGTCGCCGTCGTCGAGGACTCACTGCCAAGGATCTTCTTAACCAGGCGATCCACATCTTCGGTCTTGACTTCAATCGGGGCGGCGTCGTCAAGTTCGACGGTCGGGGCCAGCTTGTCAGCCAATTTGATGGCTGTGCTGATCCACTTTTTGGTCTCCTCGACCGGATAGATCATGCCGTCGGGGGCAATCACATAGCCCTCGATTCCCATGACGTCCATGTAGAACTGCTTGCTGTCGTATTCGTGGACCGAACGAGGGTCTTGCGGGTTGAGCACGGACCAGGCCACGGCGCCAATGAGTTTGAGGCTCATGGGAGCGGCGGTCTTGATCGCCTCCACCACGGCTCCGTCCTTGCGCCAGTCGATGTTGGCCAGCTTCTTCTTGGCGACTTCAAACTCTTCGGGAGAAACGCCGTTCAGATCGAGCGCCCGCTCAACTTTCTCCGCCGATGCGACAAAACCCCAAGAGGTCAAGGAAAGGGCTCCATTGCCATCCAAAACGAAGCGGCGATCGACATCGGCGATTCGGCGCACATGGGATTCGATCACTTCTTCATCGACGAAACGAAGTCGAGACAACTCGGTAACGAGAAGATCGACCGGCATGGGACCGCCAAATCCATGAAGAATGATCGCAATCTGCTCATTGAGCGGGCGACCCATCCCCATCAAGCGCGAAGCGGGGATCCAGCGTCGCTCATGGTATGCGAATCGCTCTGGGTTGGACGCCAGGAGCGAACGCACGGCGGCCAGGCCGATTCCGTCTTTGGAGAGCTTGTCCGCCAACTCCGAGAGCTTGACGGCCGCCTCCATCTCGGTCAGCTTTTCTAAAATTAGGCGATCGACGTAGGACCGCGCAAAGGATTCTTCGGGCTTGAGTACTGCAGCTTTTGCCAATGGAAATGCCTCACGCGCCGAGGTTCGGCGCAACTTCCCATTATGGCAGGTCGACCGCCTTAACTTCTACGCAACCGGGACTCAATCATGGTGACGCCAATATCCGAGCATTTCAAAGCGGGCGGACTCACTATTGGAACGCAAGTGGCGAGAACTGTCATTGCCACGGGAAAGGTGACGATGAAGATTGGAAAGAACCGATTTATCAAAAATTCCACCGATAGAAACGGCGATGGCAGGGACCGGTCGGCAAATTTTCAATCAGTCCGTTGATCGCAACTGCGTGTTGTTTGCGGCTGATACGGGAAACATTGCCGGCGGCGCGCAAAACGAGAGCGAAGCCATCCAACTGGTCGTCAGCCCGGATGAGCCTTGGAAGATGGTTTTCGTCCGTGGCCAACGGCATACTTCCACCTCGGATGTCTCGGCACTCCAGCAACTCCTTGCGGTAGTCCAACCGCTCCTCGTTCCAAATTTCCGTTTTCGGACGGAGGTTGGCGGTGAGCACGTAATTCGCATAGAAGTAGGGAACGTTCACCGCGTAACAAATGAGTTGGCTTCCCGAAAAATAGGAAAGAAATTCCGTGTTCGATTGCCAAGGATATTCATCCCAGTCGCCATGATAGAGTTCGAGGGCGATGCCTGTCTGACGAAGATTGCTGATGCAACTCGTTCGTTTCGCCCCTTCGCGACTCCTTGCGAACACGGGAAATAGCAGGCTCGCCACAACGACGACAATCAGCATGACAATCAACAATTCGACAAGCGAGTATCCCGACTTAGGCATTGCTTCTTCCTTGAACCAGACTGAGGCCGATGAGGGCGAGCCAAATACACGCGTAAACGAACACGCGAGTCGGTGGATACCGAGAATCGATGCTCTCCGACCAGACCGACTCCAATACAAAGGTCAGTGCCAGCAACACTCCCGTGGAAAGGAGGGCGCCCCAACGGAATCCCGAACGCGATTCAAATTTGCGTGAAAGGAAGAGGGAGCAAACAATTCCCAAGATGAACCCGGTAGGCATCGACCAGATCCAAATGCTGGGAGATCCAAAATAGTAGTCGAAGGTACCCGGCCAAATCCAAAG
>JADZBW010000234.1 GCA_020851885.1 Fimbriimonadaceae bacterium
TCTTGACGATGACCTTGAAGCCCTCCGCGATAGCCGGGTCTTTGGCGGCATCCAGCGGGGTCTCATCCCCGTCCTTGGCGGCATCCCGGACCCTGGCGAGATCGCGTTCGATCATGTCGGCGCGCTCATAGTAGAGGTTCGCCGTGGCCCGCTTGGTATCGATGTTGGAGACCAGAGAACGGAGCACAGGTACGTCCTTCGGGCCGACTTCGAGGTCTGCGATGACGTTCTCGACCAGCCCAACGGTACGCCGTCCGGTTGTCCCGATGCCACCCGTGAAGGTCTCGAACAGGAACTGCAGATCCTCCGGGCTCCAGTCGAGCAGCGACTTGAGAACCTTCGGGGGTGAGTAGTCATCGCCACCGCCGAGCCTGTTGAGCGCCTTGGAGATAGCCTTGAAGGCTTCCGGCGTAGACTCACGCCCAAGCGAGGAACGTGGGATGTCGTACTTGGAATACGGCCGCTCGCTCGTTATCGGGATGCCAAGATCGTCTTTGTTGCTGGACAGCGAGTTGGCAATCTTCAGAAGCTCTGGCAGGAATGCCTGCCATCCCTCGTGGATCGGAATGGGAGTAAGCGACTGCCCCACCGCGGCGCCGATGTCGTTGACAATATCCGATGCCTTCACATCCCTGTCGTTCGACACGTCGCTGAACAGTTGTGCCATCCGCCCGCCGATGTACGGGAACAGATTGAAACCGTAAGGCATGGGGATCTTGAAGGTCGTCACCGATTTTTTGCCGTCTTTCTCCGTGATGTACGGGAAGATGAGGTTCCGCTGCTTCTCCCACTCGGGGATCTTGTTCCACAGTGGTTCGCCGTCGTCGTCCTCGACACCCATCGCCATGAGCGCCAGCATGAATTGCAGGCCAGCCAGAGTGCCGAGTGTGGCCTGGACCTTGGGCTGTTTCATCAACTTGACGGTGCGGGTGATGCCCTGGACCGAGGCGTTGAAAAACAGATAAAACGAGTTCAGGACTGATGTTGCACTGCCGCGCTTGTTGAAGTTGACCGTGAGATCCTTGGCGTACTTCGCGGCCTTCTCGATGCTGACTCCCTCCTCTCTGAGCGCCTGGTAGGCGGCGAGGCGCAGGGTGTTCTCTACCACATCGTTCAGATCACCGATTGCCTTGACAAGATGGTTGTCGCCAACCGCTTTGCTTACAGCAGTACCGAGTTTGCCTTCCTTGGCCAGTTCCCAGAAGCCACGGAACTCAGAGGCGATCCGCCTCTGGATGTCCTCGACGTTTTCGTAACGGCTGAAGTAAGTCTTGCCTCCGGCCTCCTCGAACTCGCGCGCCGCCTTCTGCCACTTACCCTGCATCTGTTTGCCACGCGCCTCGCGCCACAATCCTTGCCATGCTGATGCGTAGCTGGCGGCAACCTTGGCGGCGATCTTCGTGCCCTTCTCTGAACTCAAGCCAATCAACCCAAGATTGGCATCGCGCATCATGTTCGTGGTGACAAACTCAGGCGCAAACCGAGTGTAGATCGCTGAGAAGTACCGATTCAGCGCGGAGAACCAGCGCAGGTATTGCGGGAGCTGGTCGACAGCCAAGTTCTTCAGCGCATCGCGGATCTGCGGGTCTTTCAGGTAGAGGCTGTACTTCTTGCCCTGGAACGGGACGATCAGGGTCTCGGGATCGTTCATCAGGTTGCGAACGCCCCAATAGACCTGCTCGGTCGCCTCGGAGAACTTCTGCTCGACCTCCACGGGCTCGACTTCCCAGAGATCCGGGTTCGGGTTCTCCAGCGCGAGCTTGACAGCGGTCCTCCCGACACGGGCTTTTTCAGCCTGCACGATCACGCGCTCAGCGTCACCGATGATCTCGGCCAGGATGTTCTGGGCGCGGTTGCCCTCACCCCTGCCAAGGGCTCTCTGAACAGGCTTGCCACGGACATCTATGCCCTTGCCCGTAGCGCGACGCTGGAAGCCAACATCTACCCCGTCCTTGCCCCTGAGAGGAACATAGGTCTTGTAGGCGGCCTCCATCGCGTCCTTCTGTTCCTGCGTGATGAGACCGGAGGACACGAGGATATTGCGTGTCTGTTGCGTAATAGCATCAATCCGCTTGGCGATGGCTTCGAGCTTGGCCTCGGTCACAGGGTTCAGTTTCTTCCCGGAGCGCAGTCCCTTGTCCTTGCCGGTCAGGAATGCCTGGGCCTCGGCGTTGGTCAGGCCGGAACCGCCGTCAGGCATGTCCGGGTTGATCTTGGCGACGTGGGCGTTGCGCTCCCCGGCGTGTCGGGCCTCCAGATAGTCCTCGACCAATTCAGGGGTCAGCCCAGCCTTTCGGATGGCGTTCCACAGGGGTCGGGTCTGGGTTTTCTCCAGAAGGTCTATACGCGCTCCTACGCGGCCGTGCATCAGGTTCTCGCGGCGGTGTACGTTGGCGTCGTCTTCCAGATCGCCCCTGACCTTCTCGATGTCCTCTTGGGCATAGAGGACCGAGAGGAGCTTGTCCTGCGTGTACTCACGGGTCTTTCTGAGCTTCCCTCTCCAGCCTTCCCAACGGGAGGTGTCGTAGGTCCACGTCACCGGCTGGCCGGCGGGGAGTCCCTGCACGAGCTGTTGCTGCTTTGCGGCAGAGATACCCCTCGCCGCCCCCACCCGCTCCTCCAGGCTGAAGCGGATATCGGGGTTCTTGGGATCGAATGCGCCGGTGTTGCCGGTGGCGGATTTGATTTGTGTCGGGTAAAACGCGACCCATGAATCACTGCCTTTATCCTCATATTGGTTGCGGTAGACAAGACCGTCGTAACCTTGGGCTTTTGCTTTCGCTACCGTAGCCTTCCAATCTCCATGCTGGTCAGGGACGCGCTTCGGATTCTGTATTGACAGAAAAGCCTCGGTGATCGGCATTGGCTCGGTATCTTGGAAGTCCTGCTCAACTGCGAATCTTTCTCCGGCCTCTCTGGCATCATCGGCCGTATCGTATCCTTCTGGATCGAAGTCATAAGAATCGGTTCCCTCCGACTCCCAATACCACCGCATGTCTCCATTTTCGTTTTCGGATTGCGATATCTTCAGATCCTTGATGAAGTCATCTACTCGCTTACCTAAGTCGCGAGACTCAGCAGCGGTAATGGTGCCAAAATGGAATCCTTCATCACCGATGATAGGAACACCGTCCTCGTTTTCATCGAACATCCCTGAATGATAGACTCTCAACGGCATGCCCTGCGCATCGACGACCTTGCTGTCGCCGAACCAGCGCTCAAAGGCTGGAGTCTGGGTCTGGTCTGAGAGGCTGAACTTCCCGCCCTCAGTCTCAGCCTTTGTCGTCTGCGGATGCTGGTCCTGCAATTCCTGGATGGCTTCCTGTTTCGCCTGTCCGGTCAGTTTCTCACCGTTGCGGTCGATGATGGTGACGAGCTTGTCATCGAATACCACGAAATTGCGGGTTCCCTGCCCGGATGCGCGAGAGCCTTGGTCTAGGTATTTGATGCCGGGGATGCCGAGTTGCCTTAATCCTTCGCTTGCCCCCTCAGAAGATGGCACTGCCTGCGCGTATTCCGGTCCCCAAGAAGCAAATCTCCCATTGTTTGCGGGGCGCATATACATTTCGCGTAAGGCATCATAAATTTCATGCCCTTTAGGGTCAGATTTCGCAAAATTTCCTGTCAATAGTGGCTCAATGGCCTTCCTAACACTCTCCGGCTGCTCACTCAGAGGCTTGTCCCAATCCAGCATACGATCTATGGCTTCGTCGGGGAGGTCTACGGTGTAGAGGTGGCCTGAATATGGCTTAATACGCTTCAAGTAGTTAGCGGCCTCAAGCAGCTTATTATTGTCCGCATATGAATTTCTAAGATGAGTAATAGCGCGCGTTTTTAATTCATCGATTGACGCTTCTCCGTAAGCGGACTCAGCCTCATCATTGAACGCATTTAGAGCCCATTTTTGTGTATCTGTAGTAGCGTCTGGTATATCAATATCTAATATATCATCACGCAAATTAGGGTTTGAAAGAGCTTTTCTGTACCCAGTTGCCACTTTTGGATTCTCAGCCAGATACAACCCATGCCCGTAAGCCTGCGCGCCCTCTCCGGTGCCTATCTTGGAGATGTCGAACTTGTCGAACTTGTGCGGGCTGCCGTGATAAGCGAGCGCGAACTTCCCTCCGGCGTCGCCGGCCTTCGCTCCGGGCTTCCTCTGCATGTGCTCGGCAAGCACGGAAGCCGCCGCAGCTCTGGCTTTCTGGAGGTCGAAAA
>JADZBW010000235.1 GCA_020851885.1 Fimbriimonadaceae bacterium
GCTATCGAAAGCGGAGTTTCAACTTCCCATTCCGACGGCAACTCGACCGACTTCGGGATATCGATGACCAGGCTCGGTGCGCTCTGACTCAGCAGGTCCGACTGCGTGTACTCGTCATCGTGACATGACGTGAGGGCGCAACAATCATGGCAATCGCCATGCCCATCGGTCAAGAAGGCGCCTGAACTCTCTGGCGTCTCCGGGTGTGACAGAGTCGGACACGTTTCGCACTGACGCCCGTCGGCAAATTGGAATGTCGGCGAGCAGAGGTGCAACTGAACGCCAAGCAGCAGGACCGCCATGAGCAGTCCAATGAGCTTCTTGACAGGCAGTTGTTTCACCACGGGAATCTCGACGACTCCGAATAGTATGGCGGATTGCGGCCTTCAGCCGTCGCAGCGTCCCGGATCACCGGCGGCCGCAAGAATGGCGATGAGACAGCCGGTTAGGCACGCATCCATCTTGAGGCCGAATAAATTCGGCGATCCCAGGGGGCGGCTGACCAGTCTGACCGATCCGTACCTGACCTACGATCAATTTCCGAACGACAAGTTCACCGAACGCTTCGCTCCAGAGCGACGCACCAAAATCTCGAACTTTCCCATCGCCGACCAACGCGTCAAGTGGTCGCCGATGAGCGTGCTCTGGAGGAAGACGAGAAGACCGACTTCATTTTGGCCATCGTTTGAGGGCTCCCGTTAAGGTTTTCTAATCTTGGCCACGGACGCCTTCCGGTATCCTCGCTCCATGCTTGCCCTACCGATTCTTGCCGGACTCGTTGCGTCGCTTCAAGCCGCTCCAAGCTATCAAATCGTTCAGAAGATTTCGATCGGCGGTGAAGGCGGCTGGGACTACCTGACGATGGACGCCCCGTCGCATCGTCTCTTCATTTCACGAGGCACCCACGTGATGGTGCTGGACGTGAATTCGGGCAAGTTGGTAGGTGACATTCCTAACACGCCGGGAATTCACGGCGTGGCCATCGCGAGCAAATCGGGCAAGGGTTACACCAGCAATGGGCGCGAGAATTCGGTTACCGTTTTCGACCTGAAGACCTTGAAGGAACTCAAACGTATTCCAGTGGGCACGAACCCAGATGCGATCTGCTATGAACCAGCCTCCAATCGGATCTTCACCTTTAACGGACGATCCTCGGATGCCACCGCAATCGACGTCGCAACCGACACGGTCGCGGGCACGGTGAAACTGGATGGCAAGCCCGAGGCGCCGGCATTCGACGGCAAAGGCACGCTTTGGGTGAATATCGAAGACAAGAACGAAATCCAGCAGATCGATACCCGTGGTCTCAAGGTTACGAGGAGTTGGCCGATCACTCCCGGCGAAGCGGCATCCGGTCTCGCGTTCGATGCCAAAGACGGCTTACTCTTTTCAACTGCCGACAACGGCGTTATGGCGATCAGCGACATCAAGGGCGGCAAGATCGTCGGCACCCCAAAAATTGGCGAAGGGCCGGACGCGGCTGCATTTGATCCAAAGTTGAAGCTCGCATTCAGTTCAAACGGCCAAGCTGGAACCGTAACCGTTATCGGCAAGAAAGGCAAAGAGTGGGACGTTCTCGAAACCATACCGACCATGACAAGCGCACGGACCATGGCTCTCGATCCATCCACGCACCGGATTTATTTGATTGCGGCGCAGTTCCAGGCGCCGGTTCAGGGGCAGCGCCGAGGTCAAATGGTGCCTGATTCGGCAGTGATCTTGGTGCTCGCTCCGAAGCAGTAGCCTCGGTGGGCTTGGAGTTTGAAGCGGCGACGGCGGTCGGTGGGCCGACGCCGCCAAATGTGGGGTTAATGGCCGTTGCTGGCGCAGCATTCTCACCGTCGGAAGGGGGAGCATGATTTATTTGGTCTAACCTGCCCGTGCGCTCGGCCCAAATTCGAGATAATGGACGGAGCTATGCGATTATTTGTGGCCGTCATTGCTCTCCTCCCGGCTGGAATCGCGCTGGGGCAAAACCCGCCTTTGGATTTGCTGGCGGCCGTCCGCCTTGCCGAGCAATCACGGCCATCCATTCGCGCGGCGGAGGCGCGACTGCGACAATCTGAGTTCAACCTCCGTGCCTCACCGTTGCTGTTGCCGCTGCGGATTGAGGCGGCATTGAGTTCCACCCCATCGTTCGGAGGTGAAGATCTCTTGCTCGCGGAGCCGATTGATCTGTTTGGGAAAAACCGGTCGATCAGGGGAGTTGCCTCTTCTAACATTGTCCTGTCCCGAGCCCAGTTCCGACAAGCCCGGCTTGATCTTCAGACGGAAGTGCTCAATGCCTATGCTGAAGTCATCGCTGCCCAGATTCAGCTACGAACGAGCGCCGAGTTGCTCGATGTTCAGCAACGTCTATTCGATGCAACGAAGAAGCGGGTCGATCAGGGGGATCTTCCTCCGGTGGACTTAACACGCGCAGGCCTTGATCTCGAGCGCACCAAGACGATGTCGGTGGTGAATGAGCAAAGCCTTAAGGCGGCCCGCCAACGCCTGTCAGCCGCGATAGGACGGCCCATTGCAGTCGACGTGGACGAGACCGCCATCATCCCGGTTCAGGATGCCGCGCCAGATCGGCCCGACGTCCAGGGACTGCGCGCCACTCTCGATAGCTCGCGTTGGGACCTGCGAGGTTCCCGGTCATCGCTAATGCCAGATTTCGAGATTCAGTTCCGACGTTCACCGTGGACCGATCCAGAACAGTACAATCTGCGCTTGCAACTCGTGTGGAATGTCTTTGATTGGGGCGCAGGGTCGAATCGGGTCCGGTCTGCGAAAGCGGGTATCGAGGCCGCGACCAAAGATCTTGAAGATCGCCAACGGAGTTCCGCCGTGGAGGTCGTTGCCGCCGAAGCGGATGTCAGTGCGGCGCAGACGTCCGTTGGCTCCCTGGCCAAGTTGGAGGCGACGGCATTTGCGCTTGTTCAGCAAGAGCAGCGGGGCTTTGAAGGCGGCGGGAACACCCTGTTGGCGGTGCTTGAAGCCACGCGAGCCCTCCGAGATATCCAGGCGTCCTCGGCCGATGCCAAACTGCGACTCCTCCAAGCGCAAGCCAAGTTGATGGCCGCCCGAGGCGTCATCCTCACGGAGTTGAAATGACCAAACCACTCCTTCTAACCCTCCTCGGCTTCGGCCTCGTTGGCTGTAGTTCCGCTCCGAAAGAAGAGGCCGCCTCAGAACCCACATTTTTGGTGGAAGCGGTCAAGGCTGAGACC
>JADZBW010000236.1 GCA_020851885.1 Fimbriimonadaceae bacterium
CGGGCACGATCTCATCGATGATTCCAAATTCGAGCGCGCTTTCCGCAGTGAGCTTGAGGGCTTGGGCGGCTTCGGCTCCGCGCTCGGGCATTCGCCAAAGGATTGCCGCACAGCCTTCGGGTGGAATGACCGAGTATACGGCGTGTTCCAGCATGAGGACGCGATTCGATGCGGCGATTCCGATCGCCCCACCGCTGCCCCCCTCGCCAATCACGATTGCCACGGTGGGGACGGTGAGTTCGAACATCGCGAACATCCCGGCGGCGATGGCTTCGCTGATGCCACGGGACTCGCTCTCGACACCAGGGTCCGCGGCAGGCGTATCGATGAAGGAGATGACCGGCATACGGAAGCGCTCGGCCATGTCGAAGAGTCGAATGGCCTTGCGATAGCCTTCGGGCTTGGCCATGCCGAAGTTTCGGAACTGTCGCTCCTGGATGTTTCGGCCCTTTTGGTGGCCCACGATCATCACGGGCTTGCCATCGAACATCGCGGGTCCGCCAATGATCGCGTTATCGGTGAAGCCACGACGGTCGCCTTGAAGCTCGACGAAATCCGTGAAGATTGAGCCGATGTAATCGAGGGTGTAGGGGCGCTTTGGCGCTCGGGCGACGAGCACCTTTTCCCATGGACCCAAGCGTTGGAACATCACTTCCACGTAATTGTCCCTTCGGCCTTCGAGCTCTTGGATCTTCGCCTCGAGGTCGATGCGTTTACCGGCATTGTCTTCTTTACGGGCGAATTCCTTGAGCTTCTCGATGCCGTCCTCAAGCTCTTTTAGCGGACGATTCCATTCATCGAAGTTCTTAGCCACGGTTGCCCTCCCGAGCCAGCAGGTGGCCCCCCAAAGTTTGGCAAAGCGTGGCGAGGACGTTGCGGAGTTCTCGCCTGGGCACGATGCGGTCCAGCATGCCGTGCTTGAAGACGAATTCGGCAGTTTGAAAGTCGTCCGGCACCTTGCTGACTCCAGCCTGTTTGGCGACCCGGGCACCGGCAAATCCCACGAGCGCCTTGGGTTCCGCGATGATCACATCGGCAATGGAGGCATAGCTTGCGAGGACGCCGGCCATCGTGGGATCGGTGAAGATGGCGATATAGGGGACACCGGCCTCGGCACATTTGGCGGCGGCGGCGGTGGTTTTGGCCATCTGCATCAAGGAAACGAGCCCTTCTTGCATTCGGGCTCCTCCGGACGCGCAGAAAATGATAGCGGGCATACGTTGGTCGGCGGCACGTTCGAGAGTACGGGTGATCTTTTCTCCGGCGACCGAGCCCATCGAGCCGCCCATGAAGGCGAAATCGGCGACGGCGAGGCTTACCGGCATGTCATCGATCCGCGCAGTACCACAGACGATCGAATCGTAGACTCCGTTCTTCGCTTCGGCCTGGGATCGCTTGTCCTCGTATTCAGGAAAATGAAGGGGATCCTGCGAGCGCAAGTCCGTATCCAACTCGGTGAAGCTGCCTTCATCGAACGTCCAGGCAATCCTCGTTCGGGCGTTCAGTCGGTGGTGGTGCCCGCAATGGGAGCAAACCCGAAGGTTCTGTTCGAACTCCACTGAAAACAGGATCTTCTTGCAGTTCGTGCACTGAAGGAAGGCCTGTGACTTGTCCATCGTCCGTGTGCTCAAAGGAAAGACAGGATACCCAAGGAACCTAAGATAGGTTCTTCCTATTCATTGAGACGAAGTCCCTGATATCTCGCTAAATTTGCGAGGTCGACGTGCCGACACTTTCCGTAAGCGCGACTCGTCCGTACGATTGCGTGCTTACTGGGGAAAAATTTTGTTGAGGGTTAGTGAAACTCGGTGCTCCCGATGTGCACAATCCGTTCAATCTGAACGGGGCACGGGACTTTGCGAGCAATGCGAGAAGTCGGATCGCAATCTCGAAGCCTTGCGGATGGACGGCGTCTCGGATCAGGCGGTCGTCGAGATGCTTGAAATTCCTTCAATTGGCGATTCGCCATTGCCCAAAACTGGTTAGTCGCCTTCTGGCATAGCTATAATCCACCGATGGTCAAGGTGGGCATTCTCGGCGCTGGAGGCATGGGCAATGTTCACGCCCGGCAGTATCGGAAGATGTCCGACGTGGACCTCTATTTCTTCGATCCCCTTCCCGACAAGAGCGAAGCGTTCGCCAAGCAGTGGGACGTCGAGCCTTTGGATTCCCCTGAATCGGTCATTTCCAAGTGCGATGTGGTCGACATTTGCCTGCCCACCGACATGCATGTCGACGCCGGGTTGCAGTCCATTTCCGCAGGCCGCGCGACCTTTATCGAGAAGCCCTTGGCGCGGTCGGTCGAAGACTGCGTCAGGTTGATGTCGGCGGCGGAAAAGGGAGGCGTGGTGTTAATGCCCGGACAGGTGGTTCGCTTCTTTGCCGAGTTTGCCACTGGGCATCGGCTGGTGAAGAAAGGCGCGGTGGGGACACCAGCGGCGGCGCGCACTCGTCGTGGAGGCCTGGCGCCACTCGGCTCTCGGGGTTGGTTCCAGGATCATGCCCGTTCCGGTGGCGTTCTGCTGGACTTGGCAGTGCATGATTTTGATTGGCTTCGTTGGACACTCGGGGAAGTCACCCAGGTGTATGCGCGGTCGGTAGGCATTCAAGTTGGAAGCGGTCCCGATTATGCGCTGACAACCCTGTCATTCGAAGGCGGGGCGGTGGGTCATGTGGAGGCTACTTGGATGGATCCAAGCGGCTTCCGCACCACCTTCGAAGTCGCCGGGAGCAAAGGGCTGATCCAACACGATTCGCGGAACAACGCCGCGCTGAGAACGACCTTCGATGGGCGGACCTTTACGGACAATGCCCTGTCGCCGACCGATGATCCCTACTACCTCGAACTGAGGGGTTTTCTCGAAGCCGTTCGGGATCGAACGGAGCCACCGGTCACCGGCTATGATGGAGCCATGGCCGTAAGCATCGCTTTGGCGGCGGTCGAGAGCGCAAAGACGGGCGTCGCCCAGGTCCCCGTTCGGCCCTAGACTTTGAATCCTTCGGGACGGTCCATCCGTAACATCAAACAATGAAGTCTGCGAACGGCGTCGTCGTGCTGGTCCTCGGCATCTTGTCCCTAACAGGGTTTGGATGCCTGACCGGGATCCCCGCATGGATCATGGGCAATGCCGCCTTGAGGGACATCGACGCGGGCCTTGCCGATCCCAACGAGCGTGGAATGGTGGTCGCCGGTCGGCTGCTTGGGATGATCGCAACCTGTTTGGCGATTCTTGTGATCTGCCTGTGGCTGTTCTTCGTCGTTGGAATCTTCGGAATGGCGGCGATTGGAGCCTCGCAAAGCAGACACTAACGGCCAGCCGGTGTTCCGGATGGCATCAGTTTGTCCTTGAGATCCTCCCCGATGACGATCTGAATCTCGGGTTCCCATTCGTTGGCCACTTTGACTTCCTTCGTGATCGAGGGTGCGCCGAGGGTTCTTTGGATATCGCGGGCGGCCTCTTCGAAGGAGGCCTTGCGATAGACGATCGTGGTGATCGGGCTATTGGGGGCGTTCCCCGGGGCTTTGGCGCTGTAACCCCGACCGCTAAGGGCTTCGGCGGCGAGGCGGGCCAATCCGGGCGTCTTTGTCCCGTTGCGAATTTCGATTCGGACTAGGCGTCGCATAGCGGTGTCGTCGCCCTTAATCAGCCAGTCGACCATCGCCTGAGCGCGTTCGGTATCCAGACGGTAGTAGTAGGCGCCCGTGCTGTTATCGTCTTCACCGGGAACGGTTGCGCTTTGGAGAGTCCTGGATGGCGATCCTTTGAAGATTTCGGCAAGGGCAAAGAGTTGGATCTTCTGGAGGTCGGTGTCGATCTGCTGGAAGCCAGTTGCGATAATCTCGTCGGCGCGGAGTATGTTGCTCGGTGAATTGGCGGAGGCCATCAGGGCTTGCACCAGTTGTTGCTGTCTGGCCGTTCTTCTAATGTCGCCTTCCTCGTCGGATCGGCCCTCCCCGGGATTGGAGTGTCGGAAACGGACGAATCCTTCTGCACGAGCGCCATCCAAGTGCTGGCGTCCGGGTTGCAAATCTACGTGGAGTTGACCCCAGTTGTCGTCGTACTTCATGCGGTCGATTGCTTCGACATCGACGCCCCCAATGGCATCCACGATTTCCCGCACCGCGTAGGGTTTGATGACCACGTAATGGTCGATCGAGATGGTGAACATCGACTCCAACGTGCGCTTGAGAAGGTCGATTCCGCCTCGCGCGAGGGTGGCGTTGATCTTGCCAGAGACCTGGTCCGGTGCATTGACATAGGTGTCGCGCGGGACTGAGCACGCGCGAACGGTGCGGCCCTCAAGGTCGGCGCGAATGAGCATGATGGTGTCCGCCCGGCTGTTCTTGGTGTAAGGCATTCCCTTGCGGTCGCGATTGTAGTCTTGGCCGACAAGGAGGATGGTGAGTTCTCGTCGGTTGGGGAAGTCACCGCGCGGATCGGTTTTGGCCTTGACGACCCTGATGAAACCGCCTTCGCCGTCAGTCAACGTGCCAGTGATATTCGCAACGAGCCTTGCGCCCGCGCCTACCACCAAACATCCGCCCAAAAACAGGGCATAGAGGACCCCTTTAAACCACTTCATCTAGTTGTTAACACAATTATACGTTCGGGCTGGTTCCGAGGCGCGGGTAGGGTCCCACTGGCCTAACCCAAGCGAGTTGATGGTCCAAGTAAACTTGTGGCCATGGCTCATGTTCACGAGTATCCAGTTACAGTTCAGTGGTCGGGCGGGCGCGAAGGTTCCGGTTCGGTGACCGCCGACAAGTCCGGGGTCGCCAATCCTCTCGGCGTTCCTGCCGAGTTTCAGGGGACCGGGGCAGGGACCAACCCAGAAGAACTCCTGGCGAGCGCCGTTGCCGGTTGCTACTCCATCACCTTCGGGATCATCGCGGCGAATCAGAAGCTGCCGGTGACGAACTTGGAAGTGAAGGCGGTTGGAGAAGTCGAGCAGAGTGGCGCGAGTTTCACCTACAAGAAGATCACGATCCGGCCGCGGATCACCGTCGCGGCCGATGCGACCGACGAGCAGATCGCCAAGATCGAAGACATGTCGCATAAGGCGGACGCCTACTGCATTATCACCAACGCGGTTCGTGGCAAGGTCGAGATCGCGGTCGAGCAAGAAATCATCCGGTCCTAATGCAATGACGCTGGAGCGTGCGATCGACGTCTTCGGCGAAGGCTTTGGATACACCCGCACCTTCACCCATCCTTTCGAGTACCTCCGGGTGGGCAAGTTGCGGGTGATGAGGGACCTGGGGCGAACAAGGGGCGCCGAACGAGTCCAGGAGATTCTGGTTTACGGCCTTTCAGCAGACGAGGCAATCGATGAGATCCGGCGCTATTCGCCCGCCAAGTTCTTCCTTTGCGCGATCCATGATCTGGATGTCGATGAAGTTCGAATCAAGGAGGACTTCAAGAGTCACGGATTTCGGCTCCACGGTCGGGAGCAGATGTTCGTTCGCGATTTGAACGAGCCGATCGAGCCTTGTCACCAATGGAATGTGCGCCGGGTTGCGTCATGGGTCGATGCGGAAGCGATCAGGAAGGTGGCAAGACGGCAAATCCTCGATGAGGACATCCACGACGGCGACGCCAAGCTGCGACTCTACGTTTGCTTTGAAGACGATGTGCCTATCGGTTGGGTGCGGAGTATCCGAACTCATTTCGATTCAACCTGGGTTTCCAACCTCCACGTGGTAGAGCCTTACCGCCGGCAAGGGGTTGCTTCCGCCCTCATGGCGACGATGCTGGGAGAGGATCGGAGGTACGGAGTCCAATGGAGCGTCCTGCTTGCAAGCGCGTCGGGCGCCAAGCTTTATCCCCGCTTGGGATATCGGCAGATCGGATTGCTCCAAATGTTCTCACCTATCAAGTCGCGGTGGACATAATAGACTATGCGCAGAAAACTGGTGGCCGGGAATTGGAAGATGAACATGACCGCCCCGGAGGCCGAGGCGGCGATCGAGTCCTGTGTCGATTTGGTTAGCCTGAAGGATAACGTCGACGTCATCCTATGCCCGCCTTTTCTGACCATCCCGAAGGTGAGGGAATTGACGAAAGCGTGCCCGATCGGCTTGGGTGCGCAAGATGTTTTCTGGATGCCGAAGGGCGCGTTTACCGGTCAGATCAGCGCGCCAATGCTCCTTGCCTCAGGCTGTTCCTATTGCATTGTCGGGCACTCGGAGACGAGAGGCCGGTTTGGGAAGCTGGAAGTTCCAGCGGAGACGCTGTGCTATTTTGGCGAGACCGATCACACCGTCCACCTGAAAATTGGAGCGCTGGTGGCCCATGGCATTCACCCGATCCTTTGTGTGGGAGAGACTCAGGTTGAGCGCGATGCGCAAATGACCGATGCGGTCATCACCACGCAACTCGAAATAGCTCTAACCGGCCACGACCCGGAAGAACTCGACGAACTGGTGGTCGCCTATGAACCGGTTTGGGCCATCGGAACTGGAAACGTTTGCGATACCGCCGAGGCGGAGCGCGTGTGCGGGATGATTCGGTCGATCTTGGAAGACCTCGTTGGTCAGGAGTTGGCCGAAAAGCTAAGAGTCCTCTATGGAGGCTCCGTGAAGGCATCCAATGCCAAGGAGCTCTTCTCCCAACCGAACATCGATGGTGGTCTCGTCGGAGGAGCCAGTCTCGATCCCAAGGAGTTTGCCGCCGTCATTGCGGCCGCCTAGTCATGTACCTAATCGCCGCTATGCTCATCAACCCTTGGACCTTGGTTTGGTCCGATGAATTCGACGTCGATGGTCTTCCCGATCCCAAGAAGTGGACATACGAGATTGGGCACATTCGCAACAACGAGTTGCAGTACTACACGGTGGGGAAATCGGAGAATGCTCGAGTCGAGGGAGGAAACCTGGTGATCGAGTGCCGTAAAGAGGCCGATGGCCAAATCACGTCGGCCAGTCTGATCACCCTTGGCAAAGCCAGTTGGAAGTATGGGCGTTTCGAGATGCGGGCCAAGGTTCCAGCCGGAAAAGGGAACTGGCCCGCATTCTGGATGATGGGCGCCGATCGTCCCAAGGTTGGATGGCCCCAGTGCGGAGAGATCGATATCATGGAGTACGTGGCGTTCGATCCCAACAAAGTCCATGCAACCGTTCACTTTCCCGTCTTTGATCCGGCAAGGCCCAAGCTGAAGAACCTCTCCAAGGGAAGCAACGTCACGATCGATACCCCCGTTTCCGATGACTTCCACGTCTATGCGGTCGAATGGAGCGAGGAAAAACTCGACTTCTACTTCGATGGGAAGATGTCCTTCAGCTTCAAGAACGACGGCTCCGAATCCAATGGATTCACGGTCGACAAAGAGGTCTACCTGCTGAGGAATCTTGCCTTCGGCGGCAC
>JADZBW010000237.1 GCA_020851885.1 Fimbriimonadaceae bacterium
AATACAGATGGCGTCTCCGGCGTGCCATCCATTGCGATCGATGCTGGAAAGTCAATGCGCTATGGCGGTTTTTCCGAAGACCAGGCGCTCGCGATGATCACCATCAACCCCGCCAAAGAGCTTGGGGTTGAGAAGCGGGTTGGAAGCCTGGAAGTCGGTAAAGATGGAGATGTGGTCATTTGGTCGGGTCATCCGCTCAGCGTGTACTCGCGATGCGAGACGGCATTGATCGAGGGCCAACCGTATTTCGAACGTAAAGATGCCTTTGGGTTGGACTCTTTCTCGACGACGAAGAACATCTTAAACGCCAATCGCAAGACCCTCCCATTGTCTGTTCAAGAAGGAATGAAGCGCTACGCCATCATTGGCGCGACCATTCACCCGATTAGCGGTCCGATCATTGCCGAAGGAACTGTCCTGCTGGAAGGCGATCAGATCAAGGCCGTTGGCGTCAATGTTCCCATTCCTCGCGACGCCCTGACCCAGGTCATCGACGGCAAGGGTTTGCATGTCTATCCAGGATTCATCGACGGGGGAAGTTCTATCGGCCTGGTCGAAGTCTCTCCGGTTGGCCAGATGAAGGATGACTCGGAACTTGGCACTTGGCAACCTGACCTTGTAGCGGCAAACGGGCTGTTCGTTCAAAGCGAACACTTTCCGGTGGCGCGGATGGGTGGAGTACTCAGCGCTTTGACTCGGCCCAACGGTGGAACAATCAGCGGTCAGGCAAGTGTGATCAACACATTCGGATGGACCACCGAGCAATTCGACCTCGGACCTAGGGTTCTTTCGGTCAATTTCGCCGGTGGCGGCGGTGGGTTTGACTTCGGGCACGAGGATGCTGGCATGAGCGACCTTCAATACGATGCGGATGGAAACCTCCTGAATGACTTGCGCGGAGGACAAGGCCGGGGTCAGGGCGGTGGCGGGTCCAGTGAATCGGAGATTGCCGCCTACTTCAAGAAGGCGGCGGACTATGCCAAGAAGCGCGCTGAAGACCCGAAAGCGAGAATCGACCTAAGCCTTGAAGCCATGATTCCCTATGTCACCGGCAAGGCTCCTGTTCTCCTTAGAGTTCGAACCGCGGCGCAGATTCGCCAAGCGGTTGCTTTCGGCGAGAAGAACAACCTGAAGGTGATCTTGTCCGGAGCGCCCGATGCCTGGAAGGAAGCCAAGCTTCTTGCCGAAAAGCAAATTCCCGTGATCATCGAGCCGGCAGGGAAGTCGACGCTGAGCGCAAACGCTCCCGCAAATGATTGGGATCCCTACGACACGACCTTCGCTCTGCCTGCCCTTTTGAAGAAGGCTGGCGTCAGATTCTGTTTCCAGAGTAACGATGGCTCCAATGCATTCAACCTTCCCATCAAAGTTGGGCAATCCTGTGCATACGGGCTGGCCCCTGAGGATGCACTTCGGGCCCTCACCCTGTCAGCGGCCGAAATACTCGGAATCTCGGATCGGTTGGGTTCCATCGACGCTGGCAAACTCGGAAATTTGGTGATTTCGGATGGGGATCCTTGTGAAACGACGACGAATATCGTTGGTGTTTTCGTCAACGGAAAGCCGCGGGCACTGGAATCCAAATTCACACGACTACGAGATCAATGGATGAAGCGACTGACGATTCCTCAGTAGACCATGCGAAGGCGGTCAATCATCCAGGGCCTGACGAAGGGTCTTGATTGGGAGTCCCACCGCTCGGGCGATTTCCAACATTTCTCGGACGTGGGTTAGCTTTGGATCGAATTTGGCGAGGACTTGTGGACGGACGCAGATCGTGACGTTCCCATTCCTACTTGCGGCATCTCGGACCTGAGTCTTGATGGTCTCAGCCCAGGTGCGAACGCTGAGGCCGTTTCTAGCTGCATCTCGATCCGACTTTGTGTCGACCGAGAAGAGCCGGATACCTTGAGGCGTACTGCCTGGATTCGCACTGAGAAAGCTAAGGTTTGCAGGCGGCACGGCATCGGTGGGCCAACTTGATTTCACGCTAAGTCCGGTGGGTTTGTGGCCAATTTTGGAAAAGAGCTCGATCGCTTTGTCATAACGGCCCGTGGGTTCTTCAGGATGCTTGTGGAACCAGTCGAGATCGTGGCCTTCATTCAGGATTGCCTCCGCCGTTGCTGAAAATGCCCGCAATACGCGGTTCGACACGAAGAAGTGAAACCGATTTCCGGTGCTGCGGGCCAGATCGAGAAGCTTCAAAAATGCGGCCGGTTCTCCATGACCAAACTCGTGGGCATCCGGAGAGTCCCATGGAACGTAGTCCAGATCGATGCGCAAACAGAGGAACATTGGGTTCAGCAAGTCGATTTAGCGAAGGGCGGCAATTCCCGGCAATTCCTTTCCTTCGAGAAATTCCAACGAGGCTCCACCGCCAGTGCTGACATGGCTGACCCGATCTGCCAGGTTGAACTGTTCGATGGCCGCCGCGGAATCTCCGCCACCGACGATGGTAATCCCGTTGTTTTCAGCCATCGCCAGAGCGACGGCCTTGGTCCCTGCCTCGAACGGCTTCATTTCAAAGACGCCCATCGGTCCGTTCCAAACGACCGTCTTAGCATCCGCGATGATCTGGGAAAAATGAGTCTGCGTCTCGGGCCCGATGTCCAGTCCCATGCGGTCGGCAGGAATGGCATTGGCAGCCACCGTGTCGATCTGTGCATCCTCGGCGAACGCTGAAGCGACCACGACGTCGGTCGGAAGCACGATCTTGTCCCCTTGGTCTCTCAGCAAACGGGCAGCATATTCGAGATTGTCAGAGTCGAGAAGCGAATTGCCTATTTCAAATCCCTTTGCTTTGAAGAAGGTGAAGATCATCCCTCCACCAATCAACAGGCGATCCACTTTTGGAAGGAGGTTTTCGATCACCGCAATCTTATCCTTCACCTTGCTGCCACCCATGACGGCTACAAATGGTCTTCTGGGATCGTCCAGTGCCTTGCCTAGGAACTCGATCTCCTTTTGAATCAGGAAACCTGCCCCGCTCGGCAGATCATGAGCGACCCCTTCGGTGGATGCATGAGCTCGGTGAGCCGTTCCAAAGGCATCATTCACATAGACTTGGGCAAGGGATGCCAATTGCCGGGCAAATTCTGGATCGTTCTTTTCTTCTTCTGGATGAAAGCGAACGTTCTCGAGCAAGACGACTTCGCCCGGATGCATTTGGAGGGTGCGGGCTCGGACTTCCTGACCGACGCAGTCCGGCAAAAGTGGCACGTTCTTTCCAAGCAATTCGGACAGTCGTGCGGCGACTGGAGCTAACGAAAACTCAGGTGTCACTCCTTTTGGCCGTCCCAGATGGCTGCAAAGGATAACGGCAGCTCCATTCTCAATGAGGTAGTTAATGGTTGGCAAAGCCTCCGTGATCCGGCGATCATCAGTGATGGCACCATCTTCAAGGGGAACGTTGAAGTCGCATCGAACGAGCACGCGCTTGCCCTTTACATCTAGGTCGCGGACGGTCTTTGTTTGGAATGACATGGAGGTTCCAAGTTTACTTGAGGCAAGCGTCTCGATCGTATACGGTCATCGAGGAGTCTGCGCCGGTATAATCCGGCGATGCCCAAGGGCGAGTATCTACAGTACGGTGGACAAGCCATCATCGAAGGGGTGATGATGCGGTCACCGAACTATTTTTCGGTCGCGTGCCGCGCCCCAAACGGCCAGATTATCCAAAAGACGGAGGCGCTTGAGAAGACCTGGATTGGTCGACAGAAGTGGCTCAAGCTGCCGTTCCTACGCGGGTCCCTTGCGTTGCTCGATGCCCTGGGGCTTGGGATCAAGGCGATGAAGTTCGCCTCCGATGTTCAATTGGACACCCAGTATCAGCCGGAAGATGCCAACGCGGCATCGAAAGATTCCGGTGGCCCCGTTCAATCGAGCAAGAAGATCCAGGATGCGGCGATTGGGGCAACCATGATCTTCTCGTTCGCCTTTGCCCTCTTCATTTTCGTCTATCTCCCAAATCTGGTAGCCGAACTGAGCCCGAAACTGCTAGGTCCAATCAGCCCAACAATGATCAACTTCATTGCGGGGATGATCAAACTCATCTTCTTCCTGGGATACATCTACGGGATCGGGAACATGAAGGAAATCAATGAGGTTTTCAAGTACCACGGCGCTGAGCACAAAGCGATCAATACCCTTGAAGCGAACGAAGATCTCAATTTAGAAATGTGCCGGGCACAAACGCGACTGCACCCGAGAGGTGGCACCAGCTTCGCAATGATCGTCTTGATCATCACCATCTTCTTGATGACATTCGTGCCCCGCTATCCCATCACGGGAATGCCGGGCAACATGTTCAAGGACACGGGAGTTCGCTTCCTCATCGATTTGGCAATTCTGCCATTTATCGCGGGGATCTCCTATGAGCTGATCCGATTCGCCGGTAAGTTCCGTCACCAGGGATTCGTGAATGTGATGTTCAAGCCTGGACTGTGGACTCAGTACTTGACGACGAGAGAACCCGATGCGAAGCAAATTGAAGTTGCACTGGTGGCGCTTCAGGCCGTTGTCGATGCGGAAGAAAACAAAAAGGCGAGCAACGGCGCGAATCTCATCGACGAGCCGATTGCCTAGGCGCCTCGGATGAACCACATCGTGAAGATCAGCATGTAGGCGCCGGTGCCCAAGAAACACGCCTTTCGAACAAAATCGCGATTGTGGCGGGCATACCATGA
>JADZBW010000238.1 GCA_020851885.1 Fimbriimonadaceae bacterium
CGAGGCGTTGATAGCGAACGGCGTCAAGATCGAGCAGATCGTGCAGCCGTTTACCTATGGGGGCAAGATGTATCCCCGAGGGACCTTTGTGATTAGGACCGCGCAGGCGTTTCGGCCCCACGTCTTGGACATGATGGAGGCCCAGGATCACCCCAACGATATTCCCGCTCCAGGCGCGGCTCCCATTCCTCCCTATGACAGTGCGGGCTACACCCTGGCATTGCAGATGGGCGTCAAGTTTGAGCGGGTGCTGGACCTTGGGCGTCTGAGGACGGAGGCCTACGTTCCCAGGGATGCCTCGCTGGCATCCGGCTCGAATGGCATGTGGTTTGGGGTGCCCAACTGGACCGATAGCTACAAGGACGTCTTCAGAATCCTCCGCACGACTGGCAAAGCCGGCTTGTACAAGCTGGAACCAGGCAGCCAATTCGGGCAATTCGCCTTTTGGGACCTGGACTCAAAGACCGAGAACAAAGCCATCACCCATACCTTTAAGCTTCCCCGAATCGCTCTGTGGGATCGTTATGGCGGTTCCATGGAATCCGGCTGGACGCGATGGATCATGGACCAGTTTGGAATCCCTTACAAGGTGGTCTACCCTCAGGAGCTGGATGCCGGCCAACTCAACTCCAAGTTCGACGTGATCGTCTTCGTCGATGGGGCGATCCCCGAAGAACTTGGGCCGAAGCGAACGCCGAACACCGAAGGGATTCCGGCGGTCTTTCAAGCCTGGCTTGGCAATATCAACCAGGAGACGCTGCCCAAACTGCGGGAATTCCTAGAGAACGGTGGGTCAATTGTGACTTTGGGATCTTCGACTTCGCTGGCCAAGCTCCTTGGACTCCCCATCGAAAGCCACTTGATGGAAGGAGGCCGCCCGACCCCCCGCACCCGCTACTACGTCCCGGGCTCGATTCTCAATGTGAAAGTCGACAATGGTCAACCGGTTGCCTGGGGAATGGAGGATCGCGCCAACGTGATGTTCGACAACTCTCCCGTCTTCAAGATCCTCGACGCCGCCAAGGTCAGGCCGGTTGCGTGGTTCGATTCGGATAAGCCGCTTGTTTCGGGTTGGGCATGGGGGCAGAGTTACCTGAAAGACGGAGTCGCGATCGCGGAGGCACCGGTTGGAAAGGGCAAGCTCTACCTGTTTGGGCCAGAACTGCTTTATCGGGGGCAGTCTTGGGGAACGTTCCGGTTGTTCTTCAATGCCCTGCTCCTGAGTCGAGCGGAGCGGGTTGCCCCATAGAATCATGCACTCCAAGGGTCGATCGCTTCACAGGTTTCTTCTTGCATGCTTGTCCCCAGGAACGGGAGCGGCGACGGTGGGGGCCAACTCCGATGAAAGCGTAGGCGCGAGAGGATTCGCAGGATGTTGTGAGACACTACATGATAGTTGGCCGCAAGTTCGACCTCACGACGGGAGTTCTGCCTGGTCTGATACCGGCGCGGAATTTTGATGACCGTGGATGTCGGCAGTGCCCCCCAATAACCAGGAGTTGAAATGTTACGATTCGGTCCCAAGTTGATCGTTGCGCTCGCACTACTTCCTACCCTCACCCGCACCCAACAACCCGGGCCGGCGACATGGCCGTTCAATCCGGTCAGGGACGACTTCAGCCCGACTGCCCTCCTCGACCTGCGGTCGCTCAACGAGAAAGTGGCCGGAGAGTCGGGCTTCGTTAAAGCAGATGCGCATGGTGATTTCATCTATGGCAATGGGCAGCCACTTCGCTTCTGGGCAGTCAACTCGATGGTGGGCCGCGAGAAGCCCTGGAATCAGCGACCCTTGTGGCATTCTGGGGAGCCCGATCTGGCTCGCCACGCGCGGTTCCTGGCAAAGCGCGGCGTCAACTTGGTTCGCCTGCACGCGCAGATATCGCCTGACATTGCAAAAGATAAGAATTCCCAGATCACAGATATCGATCAAGGGGAACGAGATTGGATTTGGCGGGCAGTGGCTGCCTACAAGAAAGAAGGAATTTACACCTGCATCTCGCCATATTGGGGGGTCCCAATGAAATTTCTCCCCCAATGGAACGTACCTGGCGATCCAAGTCAAAGCGCGCTCGGTCTGTTGTACTTCGACCCCACTCTGCAGAAGGGTTTTAGGAGTTGGTTGCGAGCTCTCTACGCCGAGAAGAACCCCTACACGGGAATCCCATTGGCCCGTGACCCGAGCATTGCCGTTATTCAGATTCAAAATGAAGACAGCCTCCTCTTCTGGACGGTCAATAACATCAAAGGCGAACAGCGACGGAACTTAGGCAAGCTCTATGGAACTTGGCTGAAGACGAAGTACGGCTCGTTGGATGCGGCGTCGCGCGCTTGGGACGGCAATCGGCTTCCCGGAGACGATCCCGAAAATGGGATCCTGGATTTCTACAACATCTGGGAGATGACTCAAGTTCGTCAAGGTGGCATGGCCAAGCGATTGGCCGATCAGACTGAGTTCTACAGCCGAACGATGCACAGCTTCAACAAGTCGATGGAGGATTATCTGCGCAAAGACCTAGGCTGCAAGCAGCTCATCAACGCCGGGAATTGGCGCACCGCAAACACGACGTTGCTTGGAGACCAGGAACGCTGGAGCTACACGGCCAACGAGGTCGATGCCAGCAATCACTACTTCACCGGCATTCACCAGGGACCGAATACAGGCTGGGCAATCGTCGCGGGCGACAAATTCACTTCGCCATCCGCGCTCTTCGATCCCAAATCCCTGCCGATCAACCTCAAGCAGACGGCCGGGCGTCCGATGATGGTGACCGAAAGCACCTGGGTCATGCCGACTGGATACACCTCGGAAGCGCCCTTCTTGATCGCCGCCTATCAATCATTGACCGGCGTCGATGCCTATTTCTGGTTTGCAACCAGCGATGAGGACTGGACGTATCCAGCCTCGGCTAACGGGTACATGCCCAGCCAAGGCAAGTGGCTTTTCGCGACCCCCGATATGATGGGGACATTCCCGGCGGCGGCCCTGATGTATCGAAAGGGATACCTGAAACAAGGGGCGCCGGTCGTCGTCGAGAACCGGGCGCTTGTGGACATGTGGAATCGAAAAACGCCCGTTATCGCAGAAGAAGCTTCCTACGATCCCAATCGTGATTCCGGCGACATTGCCGCGTCCTCCGCGATAAAGGCGGGCATCTCGCCGCTCGCGTTTTTGGTCGGTCCTGTGTTGGTGAAGTTTGATGCGGATCCCAGACAGTCGAAGACCACGCCTCTTAACAGTTTCTTGTCAAGTGGCGGGATTCGGTCGGTAACTGGAGAGATCTTCTCCAACCCGGAGAAGGGCTTCGTGACGGTGGATTCACCCGCGGCCCAAGGCGTCGCGGCATTCTTTGACCGCCAATCGAGTTTCACCCTTTCTTCGATAAGCTTCTCCTCTGGCAATTCCTATGGCGCTGCCCTTGCCGTATCGATGGACGGATTGCCCTTGACTACTTCCAAGAGAATCCTTCTGCAATACGGGACTCAAAGCCGACCCAGCGGTTGGCAAGAGCGGCCAACAACCATCCAACTGGAGGGCGGCAAGTCGATTCCAGGTTTCGAGGTTGTCAACTTCGGAAAGTCGCCTTGGCAAGTGGTGCAGGCCGACTTGCAAGTCGACTTGATGAATCCCAATTTGAAGAAGGCCAGCGTTCTGGACATGAATGGCAAAGCCGTATCGCAAATCGTCCTCGACAAGATTGCCAATGGCGTTCGCTTTAAGTTCCCGTCGGCGGCAATGTACTTGGTCTTGGAAGGCTGATCGGCGCTCACTGAACTGGATTGTCTAATCATGCCAAAGTGACTCCCATGAGTCCACACTCGGGCCGGTGGGACACGATCACTCTCGAACGCTTGACGGTGATCGACCAGCGAATGATCCCGGGAATCTCCGGTGGCGTCCTTGAATCCATCGAAGACGTCCCCCGGACAACTCTTCCTTCCGGAAGTTCTTGGGCTAATCCCTTTGTGGGACAAAGAAATCGCTCCCCGGTCGGTTAGCCCTAGGCCTACTTTTGCGTTCTGGTAGCGTATTACTTCAAGAGATGAGTAAAGCCGTCATCGAGACCAAGGGGCTGGGTAAGGACTACGTCATGGGCGATGTCGTCGTTCATGCCCTGCGCGACGTCACTATCACCATCGACGAGGGCGAATTCGTTGCCCTGATGGGGCCCTCCGGCGCTGGGAAGTCCACGTTCATGAACCTGGTGGGTTGCCTGGACCGGCCTTCCGGTGGCGAGTTCTATCTAAGTGGTGAAAACGTCGCGGTCATGAACGACAACGAGCTTGCGGATATTCGCAACAAGTACATCGGCTTCGTTTTTCAAAACTTCAACTTGCTCCCACGCACCAGCGCGGTCAAAAACGTTGAATTGCCGCTGATGTACGCGGGGGCGAAAGATCGCACCAAGCGCGCCTTGAGCGCGCTCGATCGCGTCGGCTTGACCGAGCGCTCGCACCACAAGCCAAGCGAACTTTCGGGCGGCCAGCAGCAGCGCGTGGCCATTGCCCGGGCGATCGTCAATGAACCCGTGCTCATTTTTGGCGACGA
>JADZBW010000239.1 GCA_020851885.1 Fimbriimonadaceae bacterium
AATAATGCGCCTCCACCGGTCAACGTGATGCCCCTTTCGATGATATCGCTGCCCAATTCCGGCGGGGTCTCCTCAAGAACCGTGCAAAGCTTCTCGGCAATCTGACGAACCGGTTCGCTAAGCGCTTCCCGGACCTCTTCGCTCGATATCTCAACGGTCTTGGGAAGTCCGGCCACGAGGTCGCGCCCCCTGACTTCCATTCTCAGTTCCGTCGTCAGCGGGAAGGCCGACCCGATTTGAATCTTAATTTCTTCCGCCGTAGGTTCACCGATCATGAGATTGTAGGCGTTCCGAATATGGCGGATGATGGCTTCGTCGAGTTTATTGCCGCCAACTCGCAAACTATGCGAGAGGACGATCCCACCAAGGGAGATCACCGCGATGTCCGTTGTACCGCCGCCGATGTCGACAACCATATTGCCGCCGGGCGCCGCGATCGGCAGCCCCGCCCCAATCGCGGCCGCCATCGGCTCTTCGATCGTCATTGCGATTCCCGCACCTGCTTCTTTGGCCGCCTGAATGACGGCTCTGCGCTCGACATTGGTGACCCCACTGGGCACGCAAACCAACGTCGTCGGCTTGAAGACTCGCTTGGCGCCACAAGACTTGTTGAGGATGTACTCGAGCATCTTCAGGGTCGTCGTGTAGTCGGCAATGACCCCATCCTTCAATGGACGTATCGCCGCGATGTTCCCAGGCGTGCGGCCCAGCATATCGCGAGCCTCGTTGCCTACCGCCAGAACTTTGCCGTTAGCCGAATTGATCGCCACCACGGTTGGCTCCGTGAGCACGATGCCTTTCCCTCGACGAAAGACGAGGATATTCGCAGTGCCAAGGTCGATTCCAATTTCCGGGGCTAATCTCAATTTAGTGGTTGCCGTCCGAGATGGCAAGGGAAGGATCTTCAGGGACACGCTCGATCTGGGCGCCCAAATCGGCAAGGGTCTTCTCAAAAGACTCATATCCGCGGTCGATAAAGTGAATGTTCTTGACGGAGGTCTTTCCTCGGGCCGCCAACCCTGCCAGCACCAATGCGGCGCCCGCGCGCAGATCGGAGGCTTCGACGACGGCTCCACGCAATCGGTCCACCCCTGTGATCAGGGCCGATCGCCCCTCGCTGCGAATATTGGCTCCCATCCGGTTCAGTTCTTGGATATGGCCGATTCGGCTCTCGTAGATCGTCTCGTCGACGACGCTCGTGCCATTGGCAAGCGTGAGGACGGCTGCCATCGGCTGCTGCATGTCCGTTGGGAATCCGGGATGGGGCATCGTCTTGACGTTGATCCCCTTCAGCCGTCCATCGACCTTGACTCGGACCCAATCTGGGCCCTCCTCGACTTCGGCGCCCGCTTCGCGAAGCTTATTGACCACCGCGGTCTGCTCTTCCGGCAAGATCCCCCTCACGGTGACGTCGCCACCGGTGATCGCACCGGCAAGGAGGTAGGTTCCTGCCTGCATTCGATCGGCGGGCACTCGAAATTCGATTGGTTCGAGATGATCGACGCCGGTGATGGTGATCGCGCTCGTTCCCGCACCTTCGATTCGTGCGCCCATCCGATTCAAAAAGGCGGCGAGAGCCGTCACTTCGGGCTCGATCGCGGCATTCTGAATCGTTGTGCAACCTTTGGCCAGCACCGCCGTGGACATCAGATGCTGCGTTGCCCCTGCACTAGGGAAGTCCAGATAGATTTCGGCGCCTTTCAATTGTTCGCATTCGGCGAAGTAGGTCCCGCCGATGAGTTCCACGGTCGCTCCCAATGCCCGCAAACCTTTCAAGTGGAAGTCGACCGGGCGCGCGCCAATCTTACAGCCTCCTGGCGCAGGCAACTCGACCTTCTTGGTTCTGGCCAAAAGGGGCCCGAGCAGATAGAACGAAGTTCGGATCGCCCGGACGGTTTCTTCATCGGCTTCGCCAGGATGGATGTCCGTACAGTCGATCTCCATTCGGTTGCCATCGATGGCAACCTTGGCCCCGAAGCGCTCGAGGAGATGCGCCTTGATGCGTGTATCCGATAGGCTCGGAACATTCGTCAGGACGATTTTGCCGTCGCAAAGGACGACCGCAGAGAGGATGGCGAGCGCGGTGTTTTTGCTGCCGCCAACATCGACGACGCCTTCCAAGCGCTTCCCGCCCTTGATTTCAAAAACGTTCATATTAAACCTTCCTTCCATGGATGGTTGGACGACTGCATTCTATTCGATCTCCCCAGCAATCGCCAAGTTTACCGGAAAGAGCCTACGGTGATTGGGGATTCACGGCCGCCAAGTAGCGTCCATAACCGGGACAAGATCGAAACTGGCATCCTTTGCATTCTCGAAGGTCGTCGGTCATCGGGAATTCAGCCATCAGGCCCTCGATATCAGTGTTCCGATCCATCCGAGATTTGATGTCGGCATGGGCGGTTTGCCACTCTTCCCTGATGCGCTCCAGACGATCCTCATCGACCTGGAATTCATGAATTTCCGTGGTTGCCATCAGAAACACCGGCGCCAACCGAATTGCGCTGGCGGGTAATGCCCATGCCTTTACCGCATATTGCGCATACCAGTGGAGTTGCTCCAGCGCCATGTTCTCTTTCTCGGGAGTCAACTTCCCTGTCTTCCAATCAAAGATCACCGCATCGAAATCGTGCCTGATGGCGAAGTCGTAGACCGCATAGACGGGGACGCCGTCTTGATCCGCCCAAGGGAATTGACCACCTTTGTGATCAGACATCAGCGCTTCGGATGGCTCCTCTGCCAACCTCGCCGGCAATGCGGTTTCGAAGAACCGTGCGACCGCTGCCTTTGCGTCGTCCAGGACCTTCCGGCAGGCGATCCGCTCTTCGGGGGAGTTATCGCCATACTCTCCGAAAAAGTAAGGCATGAGGACTTGTCGCTCCACGTATGGCAATTCCCGACCTTCCCGATAGGCCTGCGTGTAGTTCTTGCTGTCTTTGACGTATTCGGTCGCTCGTTTGTGAAGCCAGCCGTCCATTTCTACCGGCCACTCGCGTGTGCGCTTAAAGGCCCGAATCGCCTCCGTGATTCCGTCATCCGCCAACTGACCCGAGAAGGCGGCCCAATAGGTGAGTTTGCGCTCCGCGAGCGCATGCCACCCCGCATCACCCGGCAGATCTCTTCCAAAGTTGTGAAGGAACCACCGTCGCCGGCAAGCCCGCAGCATGCCCCAGCCCATCCAGCTCAAGAACGGCTTATTGGGGATATTTCGGGCCATAGGCGATTATGGCTTGGTCCGACCATAGGACCTCCCTCCCAAGTTCTCGAACGATCCGCGATTTGACGGTAGCATCTGCAACGATGACCGCCGCGCAAGAAATCGACATTTTGATTCGGGCCAAGTATCCGATTCTCTATATCGTCTCCTGGGAGGAGCGAAGAGTCGAGGACGCCCTCCAGGCGGTGTGCAAGAACCTGAACCGGACCTTGCACACCTGGTCCATCACCCAAGGCATGAAGCCACCGACCACTCGGACATCCGGCCCCGCCAAGCCGATGAGTCTGCCCGGCGAATTGGAAGCCCTTGCCCAAATTCACGAGTCCGCCGATTTCACCGTTTTTCTGCTCAAGGACTTCCACCCTTACATGCGCGACAACCGGGTCGTCCGACTCCTGCGCGATCTCGCCCTGCGCTTGAGAGGCAAAGCCCAAACCCTCGTCATCATGGGGCCTTCCCTCAGCCTGCCCACCGACCTTGAAAAGGACATCACCGTCGTCGATTTCGAACTGCCCATCGCGGTCGATATCAATAAGAAGTTGGATGAGGTCATCGAAGCGGTCAAGGACAATCCGAACGTCGACACCACTATGAAGCCGATGCAGCGCGAGATCATCGTGAAGTCCGCCCAGGGCCTCACCATGGATGAGATCGAGTCCGTCTTCGCTCGAAGCCTCGTCGAGAAGAAGGCTTTCGACGTGGATGTCGTGCTCGAAGAGAAGAAGCAGATCATTCGCAAGAGCGGACTTTTGGAATACTACCCCGCAGAACACAAACTTTCCGACGTTGGTGGGATGGAACTTCTGAAGGGTTGGCTCGAGAAACGCACCAACAGTTTCTCCGATAAGGCCAAGAAGTTCGGAATCCCATCCCCCAAGGGCGTCCTCATCCTTGGAGTCCAGGGCTGCGGCAAGTCCCTCATCGCCAAGGCGATTTCCGCCCATTGGAACCTGCCGATGCTCAAACTCGATGTCGGCCGGATCTTCGGCTCCCTGGTGGGCCAAAGCGAAGAGAACATTCGCAAAGCGATCAAGGTCGCCGAGTCCGTCGCCCCCTGTATCCTCTGGGCCGACGAAATCGAAAAGGGCTTTGCTGGCGCATCGGGAGGTGCGGTTTCTGATTCCGGTACCACCGCCCGCGTCTTCGCCACCTTCCTCACCTGGATGCAGGAGAAAACCTCGCCGGTCTTCCTGATCGCCACTGCCAACAACGTCTCCCAACTTCCGCCCGAGATGCTCCGAAAGGGACGTTTCGACGAGATCTTCTTCGTGGATCTGCCCGACAAAGAGGAGCGCAAGCAGATCTTCTCGATCCATTTGAAGAAGCGCGGAAGGGATGTCAAGAAATTCAAGCTGACCGAACTGGCCGACCTTACGATTGGGTTCAGCGGTGCGGAGATCGAGCAGGTCATCGTCGGCGCTCTGTTTGTAGCGTTTGACGACGGCCGTGAACTGACGCATAAGGACGTTGTGGACGAGGCCAAGGTCGTGGTGCCCCTCAGTCGGATGATGGAGGAGGATATCGCCGAGATTCGAGACTGGGCCAAACTGCGAACCCGCCCCGCCAGCGTCCACGATGGAGACTAATAACTTTTCTTTTGAAACCTCTTGACATCTTGTTTGGGCGGTTGCCACACTCTATTTGTTCTATACTAAAGACAGCTCTAGAACAGGGAGCGATGTATGGTCTTTCCAAAGATCAGTTTGGTCCTAGTCTTTTTTCTAATCCCGATCTTAGTCCAGGCGACCGGGGTCTTTGGGTCCGAGACCGACCACAACGCCTATTTCTGGTGTTCCAGCACTGGCTACGATTCCGGGGATGCGATCAGCGGCACCAATGTCAATCTGCCGTTTGACGGCGGGATTTTGCTAGCCGACACTGGCGATCCTTTCGCACGGATCGACAAGGTCTACCTGTGTGCCCTTTCTGACAACAACCCCAATCAAAACTCATGGTACATCCTCTTGTAGTACTTTGCATTTTCGGAACCTCATCCATTCAGGCGGATACGCCTTTAAGCAACGCGGAGCCGTTCCTCCCGAAGATTCGGCCCTTTCTCGAGCGGGCGGAACGAGGCATTCTCGATCATTCGCCGTACACCCCATTGGACCTCACGTCGATTCGAGGAAGGAAGATCGGCGACTTAAAGGACGCATATAGCCTTTCTGTGCCTGGTGCCCATGTGGAATGGGATGATGCTGTCAGACTGACTTACTCGGCAATGTTCGAAACTCTCTATGATAAGGAGCCGCCGTTCAATCCCGCCCTAACGATGAGCGAGGACAAAGTCGAACCCCTTGTGAATGAATATGCACGAGCCGCCGGCTACCCATACAAGCTCAAAGTGAAGCGCTTGCGCCTTTCGATGAATGTGCCCATCCACTATGAAGTGAGTGTGATTCCGGTGCATCAGGGTATCCCCTATTCTTCGGGTTCGTCCGGCCGTTTCGAGATCGACTACCGCCACGGACGATTGATCGATATGATCCTCTACGGAGCGCCCAAGCCGCCGGAGGATACGACGCCTCGCCTAACCCTTGAACAAGCGCGAGCCCTCATGCTTCAAGCCGTGTTCGGCCGTTACGGGATGCCGGGAGTGGAAGAGCCCAAGCCGACAGAGCTGGCGATCGCCGGGTTTCCCGAGAAAGTGGAGAACGACGACGCGGTGAAGCGGTCGCAAAGAGTCTGGAAGGTTCAAGGCAAACTGGTCTATGAGACCTGGTTCGACCATATCGACCGGTGGGGCGAGCAGGGGATACCGCTGCGGAAGTACCGGGTGATGATCGATGCGAACACTGGCGAAGTCATCTCTCTCGCCTCCCTCACCGCGGGGACGGGGATTCTGAACGCGCCAAAGCGGCGGCTGGACTTCCCAACCCAGGGTGCGGTGACGGCAGCATTCGGGAAGAGAAGCAAAGCCCTCAAAACCTTCCGACTCGTCAAGACCAACCAAGCAGTTTCCAAGTCGAATGTCCGTGTCGTGCTCTCAGTCTCGAACCTGGCGACCCTGGCGAAGTACGATCCGGCATCCGGTCTTCTGAGAATCGGCGATGTCACCTACATCCCAAACGACGACCTGGGCAAAGCGCTGCGAGAGCTAACCAGGCCATAGGCACGACGAAGCTCGAAGCTTCCCCATAGGATCGAGGCGGGCGTCCATGCTAATCTTCATGCCAGCATGAAGTCCCTTCGCTTGCTTCCGCTCCTCCTGCTTGCCTGCGCCTGCGCCGACGAGATCGTCATCCGCGAGGGCGTCGGCATTCGCACCCCTGGCGCTCGACGCTCGGCCGTCCACATCGATCCCGTCGAGCGGACCCTCATCGAGGGCGCCTGGAAAAACCCAGTTGCGGGCGCGGAAAATTGGACGGCGGTAAAGGCCAATGCCAACGGTGAATTCCAAGGCGGTCCCACGGGCGGTGGCTACATCTTCGCCACTGTCCAAAGCGCCCAAGCCAAAACCATGCTCCTCGAGGCTTCCGGACACACCATGGTGTACGTGAACGGAACTCCTCGCGCCGGAGACCCCTACTCCTATGGCTATGTCGCCCTCCCGATCGCCCTCAAGAAAGGCGCCAACGAGTTTCTGTTCCTTTGCGGGCGTGGCAGGCTTCAGGCGAAGCTGACCGACATTGCCAAGCCCCTCATGATAGACCTCCGCGACGCAACCCTTCCCGATATCGTCGAGGGCGTCCCAACCCCCATGCTCGCCGGGATCGTGGTCCGCAATGCCACCGACAAATGGGCGAACGACCTTTCGATTCAGGCCGAAGCAGGTGGTCGGTCAATTCGATCGACCGCCGTCATCCCTCCCCTCGGGGTGCGCAAGGTCGCGGTCCAGCTACCAATTTCAGCCGATGGAAAGGTCACCCTGATCCTGCGCCAAGGCAAGGAGGAAGTCGATCGTTCGGAAGTGACCCTCCGGCTCCGCAAACCAACCGAAGTCTACAAAGTCACTTTCGAAAGTGGGATCGATGGGAGCGTCCAGTACTATGCAGTGAACCCGTCTCAAACCAAGGGACCCGATCAGGCGCTCTTCCTTTCCCTGCATGGAGCCAGCGTCGAAGCGCTTGGGCAAGCAGAGGCTTACTCCAGTAAGTCATGGGGCAATCTGGTCGCAGCCACCAACCGTCGGCCCTATGGGTTCGACTGGGAAGAGGTTGGGCGCATGGATGCCCTCGAAGTTCTCGCCCTTGCCAAGCAGAGATTCCAGCCGGACACCAGCCGCGTGTACCTGACAGGCCACTCGATGGGCGGTCACGGGACTTGGCAGATTGGAGCGCACTATCCCAACCTGTTCGCCGCCATTGCTCCCAGCGCGGGTTGGATCAGCTTCCAAACCTATGCCGGAGGAGTCACTTATACCGATCCGACTCCGGTCGAGAAGATGCTTCTGAGAGCAGGATCGCCCAGCGATACGCTTGGGCTCAAAATGAACTATGCCTCCCGAGGCGTCTTTATCCTCCACGGCGACGCCGATGACAATGTTCCCGTTGGCCAAGCTCGCCAGATGCGCGAAGCTCTCGCCCCTTTCCATCGCGATCTGGATTGGTTTGAACAGAACGGGGCGGGCCATTGGTGGGATGCGAGCCCAGAACCGGGCAGCGATGCCGTCGACTTCGCGCCGATCTTTGATTTCTTCTCTCGCCATCGGATCCCCAAGTGGGACGAAGTGACGAGTATCGATTTCACCACCTGCTCGCCAGGAATCTCCGCAACTCTTCACTGGGCGACGATCCAGCAGCAAGAGCACCCGTTTGAGTTCAGCCGAGTGATACTCCAGGCATTCCCCAGGCTCGGCAAGATCAGTGGCACAACCTCGAATGTGAAGGCGCTCTCCTTGAGCATCGCCCCCATGTCGAGCGGACAGAAACTCACGCTCGAAATCGACGGCCAGACGTTGACTCCCTCATTGCCGACCGTGAATCGCGTGTTCCTTCGTAAAGAGGGCGAGAAGTGGGCGGTCGTAGGTTCGATGAACCCAGCCGAAAAGAACCCCGCCCGCTATGGCGGATTCAAGGACATCTTCCGAAACCGTTTCGTAATGGTTTACGGCACCAAGGGATCCCGGAGCGAAAACGATTGGGCATTCAACAAGGCCCGCTACGACGCCGAAAGCTTCTGGTATCGCGGAAACGGAAGCGTGGAGATCGTCCCGGACTCCTCATTCGATCCCGCCAAGTTCCCAGACCGGAACGTGATCCTGTATGGCAACGGCGACACGAACTCGGCCTTTTCCGCCCTCCTCGACTCTGAAGTTAGCCTCAAACGTAATGCGTTCACCTATGGCGGTCGAAGCCTTGACGATTCGATGAATGCCGGCGTGTTCTTCATTCGTCCTCGACGGGACAGCGATATCGGATGTGTGGCCGTCATCGGAGGCACCAACCTCGTGGGCATGCGCTTGACCGAACGCGCCCCGTTCTTCTCCAGCGGAGCCGCTTACCCGGACCTGCTGGTCCTGGGAATCGAATCGCTTTCCGATGGAACGAAGGGCGTGCGCCAGGCCGGCTACTTCGGGAATGATTGGAAGGTCGCCTCCGGCGACTGGGCGAACTAAGGCATCCCCATAGGAAAGCCGGTGATGAGTCACACTCAAAACCGGCATTCCTGCCATTAACATCGCGGAGAATCCTGGACTACCCTGAAACTGCCGTGGGATTAGCTGTTCTCTGCGGCCGGGCCCGGGTCATCCCTTCCGCAAAGAATATGGCGCCGGGCCACTGACCATCGGAAGGGACGTACAGGATCCTTTCTTCGTCCCTAGGCTCTAGCCCCCGTCACGGTCTCCATCACGGTCTCCATCGCGCGTTGGCTCAACGTCGAACCCCCCGGAATCGCTCCTGGGTGGAGGGACGGAGCCAATTTCGGTCACGCCGCGCTTCTTCAGTTCCGCATTGATTGCCGATAGGTCCACTTCGATCAACTTCTTCAGATCGGCAAGCTCGACGCCGAGTGCCTTTGAAAGGAGATCGAAGACTTCGTAGGCTTGGTCTGTGGGTCGGAAGTTGCTGTTGGAGACATTGCTGTAGACGCCGGCGAGCTTGTCATTCAGCCTGATTGGGAAATTCAGCGGATCCTGTCCGCTCCGATTCTTCGTCTGATAGATCGCTTCCTCGACCTTGGCGAGCCCTGACTTGAGCTTGTCGGAAAGGGCGGTCAGGTTGCCCAGGTCCCCCTTCTTGGCGGCTTCTTCAAGCGCCTTCTCCAGCCCGGTGCGGATGAACCGTGCTTGGACGACCGCATCGTTGGCTTCCGTGGTCCGAGCCGCGATCTTCTGCTGAAGTTGGAACTTGTCGACCAGGTCCTTGTCCGTTGCCGACCATCGCGGGTCCTTCAACCATCTGAACTTCGCCGACTTCTTGTACGTGCCCGCCGTCATCGTCACCGTGTATTCGCCGGGAGGTGCTTGGATCGGACTGGCGAATCCGCTCCAGAGAATCATTCCCGGAAAACCTCTGAAGCTTGGATATTGGAAGAACGTGGAAGTTCGCTGGAATCCCTTCTCCTTTGGAGCGCTCGTTACCGTCTGAATAACCTTGCCCCAAGGGTCCTGAACCTCGAATTTGAGATCTTTGACGTCTTCCGCGAGATAGTAGTTAAGGACGAGACCGCTCATGGGATTCTGCCCGACGGTATCGGAACTGGCGCTGGCGCCACCAGGGCGACGTCGGCCAAAACCTCCTCCACCCCATCGGACGTTGTAGGCATCTTTGGGATCGAAGAACCGGGTCTCCTTCTTTTGCGATGTCGCCATCTGCTGGAGCGGAGTCAAATCGTCCAAAACCCAGAAGGCGCGTCCATGGGTTGCCGCAATCAGATCGTCATCCTTCCAAGCCAAATCATGAACTGGGGTTAATGGCAGGTTCATCTGGAGGGGCTGCCAGCTACCACCGTCGTCAAAGCTGACGAACACTCCCGACTCTGTCCCACCGTAAAGCAAGCCCTTCTGTCGATGGTCCTCGCGAATCACTCGGAAGAAGGTCGACTTCGGAATCCCCCGTACGATCTTCGTCCAAGTCTTGCCGTAATCGGTCGTTCGATAGGCATAGGGAGCGTAGTCGTCGTTTTCGTGGTTGTCGACGGCGGCATAGGCCGTACCAGCCTCGAATGGAGAAGCCTCGATCATGCTTACAAGTCCCCACTTGGGCATGTCGACCGGTGTGACATTCTGCCAAGATTTGCCACCGTCTTGGCTCACATGGATGAGCCCGTCATCCGAGCCCGCCCATAAAACGCCCTTTCGCTTGGGCGACTCGGCAAGGGTGAAGACGGTGCCGTAGTACTCGACGCTCGTGTTGTCCTTGGTGATCGGCCCACCTGATGAGGCCAAAGTCTTGGGATCGTTGCGGGTCAGGTCGGGACTGATTTTCTTCCACGTCTGTCCCAAGTTCGTGCTCATCAGGACGTACTGAGAACAGGTGTAGAGCGTGTTGGAGCCATGAGGCGAGAACACGATGGGATAGGTCCACTGGAAGCGATGAGCCAAATCGATCGCGCCATGCCCCATCGGGTTGTCCGGCCAAGGATCGACGGCTCGCGACTCGCCAGTCCGGTGATTGGTCATCGAGAGATCGCCCCCGTAGCTTCCTCCGAACACGACGTCGGGATCGTCCGGCTTGACCGCGATATAGCCGCTCTCGCCACCGGCGGTGCCCGTCCAATCCGTCGCGGCAATACCGGAGCCCTGAGTTCTGCTGGCAATCCGAATGGTCGAATTATCCTGTTGCGCGCCGAGGATCCGATATGGGAAGGCATTGTCCGTGGTGACGTGGTAGATTTCGCCGGTTGGGAAATCGAGGTCCGTCCATGTCCGTCCTCCGTCGGTCGAGACATTGGCGCCACCATCGTTGGACTCGATCATGCGATTCGGGTCGTCAGGAGCTATCCACAAATCATGGTTATCGCCATGGGGAGGATTCAACGAACTGAAGGCCTTGCCCCCATTGGTCGACTTCCCAAAGCCCACATTGAGCACGTAGACGGTCTCTTTGTCCTTGGGGTCGGCGATGACGTGCGTGTAATACCAGGCCCGTTGCCGCCAGTTGCGATCTTCGTTAACCTTCTCCCACGTCTGCCCGGCATCGTCCGAACGGAACAAGCCGCCCTCCGTGGCCTCCACTTGCGCCCAGTAACGCCTTGTGTCCACCGGAGAGATCGCCAGCCCGACCTTTCCAAGGGTCCCACTTGGCAAACCCTTGTTCTTGGAGATGTTCGTCCAGGTTTTCCCACCATCCGTCGACTTAAAGATGCCGCTTGCGGGTCCTCCGCTATTGAGCGCATAGGGAGTTCGCCAAGCTTCCCAGATGGCCGCAATCAAGACATTGGGGTCCTTCGGATCGAGTTCGACATCGACCGCTCCCGCCTGATTGGTGCCAGCGAGAACCTTGTCCCAAGACTTGCCACCGTCGATCGTCTTGTAGACGCCACGTGCCGGATGGGGACCGTAGACGTGCCCGAGCGCGGCGACCCACATTGTGTTTGGGTCCGTTGGGTGGATGACGATGCGCGAGATCGTCTGGGTGTCCTCCAGTCCAATCTTCCGCCAAGTCTTGCCCGCATCGTCGGATCGGTAAAGGCCATCGCCATGGGAGATATCGCCGCGAATATCCTTTTCACCAGTACCGGCAATCACGATGTCCGGATTGGACGGTGCAATCGCCAACGCCCCGACCGACGCTGTGCCAAAAAACCCGTCGGAAACAGGATTCCAAGAGATACCGCCGTCCTCGGTTTTCCAAACGCCGCCGCCCGTGGCTCCGAAGTAATACTCCTTGGGCCTTTGCACGGAGCCAGCCACCGCGATCGACCTACCGCCTCGGAACGGCCCGATCTGCCTCCACTTCATGCCTTGGTAGAGCTCGGGGTCCACCGATTGGGCAAAGCTGGCCGGCACCAATGCAGCTAGCAAAGCAGGAACGATCAGGATTCGCATCAGATTCATGATTTGCCGGATCATACCAATAGCAGACCTATAATGGACTGCCATGCGATTCATATCGGCTTTTGTTTTGCTCCTGGTCTGCTTGGGATTCCGGATGCCCCATCGAATCCCCAGGTCGGGTGCCGATGAATTGGCCGTCGAATTCTTGAACTCGTTGGGTACCGACCTTCGCGAAAGGGCTCAGAAGCAATTCGGCGACGATTACCGAACGCTCTGGAGATACGTCCCGGCAGAGCGACAGGGCGTCTCCCTTGGACAGCTTTCCGCATCGCAAAGGGCGCTGGGCGTTAGGCTCCTCAAAGCCACTCTGAGCGATCTCGGCTATCGCAAGATCGAACGCATCCGTGAACTCGAAGATGTGCTTTTCGAGCTTGAAAACAAGAATAAGGGACGCGACAAGAACTACTACCTCTTCACCTTCTTTGGGACACCCTCAGACCAAGGCAAATGGGGTTGGCGGTATGAGGGTCATCACCTTTCATTGAACTTCACCTACTTGGATGGCAAGCTTGTCTCATCCACGCCACAGTTCCTCGGTTCAAACCCCGCCAACGTCACGTCAGGTCCCCACGAGGGCCGAACGCTTGAAAAGGAACAGGACCTCGCCTTTGCATTGCTCGAAACCCTCACCGAGGGGCAACGCGCCAAGGCCGTGATCTCACACGAAGCGCCAAACGATATCGCCACCAGCAACACGCGCAAGGCGTCCATTCTGGCCAAGGAGGGAATCTCCTACCAAGATCTCACCCAGGGCCAGCGACAACGCCTCATGGCCCTTGTCAAGATTCACGCCGAGGTGCAGTCCGATGCTGAACAGCAGCGACGCCTCAAGCGGATCGAACCAGCAAGTCTCGTTTTTGCGTGGATGGGCTCGCTGAAACCTGGAGTCGGCCATTATTACCGGATTCAAGGTTCCAAGTTCCTCATCGAGTACGACAACACTCAAAATAACGCGAACCATATCCATGCGGTTTGGCGTGACTTTAACGGCGACTTTGGCGAAGACATCCTGACCGAGCATTACGCATCGAGCCCGCATCACCATCATCACTAGGGCAAGCTATCGATGGGTAGCGCAAAGCCGATTGGCCAAAAACTCGGCGCTTACCTACCGGCGATGAGGATCCCTCTTGCTCACATCTTATTTTGCCGATCGTTGCAACAATCAAAAGCGTCCATGCACGGCGCATAATGCACGAAAGAGGAAGCCCTGACGGCTATCGACTCGTGAAGACACTCCGCCTGAGACCAACCGTCCTTCTAGCTCTCGCTTCTTTATGGGTCGGCATTGCCGCCCAAGTCGCCGGGCAGAAACCAGCGGCAAAGCTCGATTTCGAGCATGATTTGAAGCCGATCCTTAAGGCACGCTGTACGCCGTGTCACTTTGGCCGCCGAGCGGATGGCGGGCTCTCGCTGGAATCCTTGGAAAGCCTGATGGCCGGAGGCGCTTCTGGACCGGCTATCGCTCTGAGCAAACCAAACGACAGCCTGATCCTTCGCCGACTTCTCGGTTCTGGCGGCCTGCCTCGAATGCCGATGGGGTTTCAGCCACTTCCCGCCAAAGAACTCGAAACGATTCAAGAATGGATTCGCCAGGGGAGTTCAAAGTCGGTCGGGAAGAGCCCGACATTGCATTGGGCCTTTGTTCCACCAACGCAAGCGCCAACTCCGAAAGTCAAGAACCCGAAATGGGTCCTGAACCCGATTGACTCCTTTGTTTTGGATCGAATCGAGAAAGCCGGGTTGAACCCGTCTCCGGAAGCAGACAAGGTCACGCTCATCCGACGGCTATCACTCGACCTGATCGGCCTGCCTCCTTCGCCTCATGAAGTCGATACCTTCATTGCCGACAAATCGAGCCTTGCCTACGATCGGCTCGTGGATCGACTTCTCGCGAATCCGCATTTTGGCGAGCGCATGGCATTGCCGTGGCTGGATGCCGCCCGCTATGCCGACAGCAACGGATTCCAGCAGGATGGGGACACCTATCAATGGGTTTGGCGAGACTGGGTCGTCAAGGCGCTCAACTCAAACATGCCGTTCGACAAGTTCACGATCGACCAGCTTGCCGGTGATCTTCTTTCGAACCCCACGCTCGACCAACTCATTGCGACCGGCTTTAACCGCAACCACATGCTGAACGGAGAGGGCGGCGCGATTGCCGAAGAACAGCGTAACGTGAACTTATTCGACCGGGTGGACACCACGTCGACGACGTGGCTTGCTCTTACCATAGGATGCGCCCGGTGCCATGACCACAATTACGATCCCATCTCCCAACGAGACTATTACAGCCTGATGGCCTACTTCAATCAGGTTCCCGAAACGGGAGTTCCTGAAGGCAGCGGCCAGTACCGAATCGCACCTCCCTGGGTGTATGCCGGCAGCCCCGAGGAGATGGAAGCCGTTCATCGTGCCGAGGACGAAGCGTCCAAAGCAAAGTCGGCGGTAAGGAAGTTCCAGTCATCGGTCGAGTTTGAAAACCGCGTCAAAGTCTGGAAGTCGCGAGTTCGGGCAGCGCTAGATTCGTCAGGCTTTCGCATCGAGCCCTGGTTTGAGGTCGGCACGTTCGCCGGATCGTCGTTTGACGATGTTTTCGCGAAGGTGTTCGGTCCCGAGAAAGGTTCAATCGGGAACGCCAGGGAGCGCAAGGACCTCCAAGATGGGAAAGTCAATCCGCTAACCGGCGACAATAGGGCGTTTTATTTCCGCCGGACGATCCATATCGACCATCCTGCGGACTGCCTCCTCTCTTTGGGCAGCGACGACGGCATCAAAGTTTGGGTGAACGGCAAGGAAGCGCTGAGTCGCAAGGTGACCCGTGCCGCTCTGCCAGATTCGGACCGAGTCGTCGTCCAACTCCGATCCGGGGATAACGAAGTTCTCATCAAAATCGTCAACGGCGGCGGTGTTGGCGGATTCTACTTTGCCAGCCAAATAGGCGGAATCGACGACAAGACCGCAACTCTTCTCAGAAGCGGTAATCCCGATATCGACGCCCTGAAGGTGGCATACACGACCTTCAACCCCGATCCTGCCGTGCAGAAGCTACGTGAAGGCGTCTCGACCGCCGAAGCGAAGTTGACCAAACTTCGCGGAGGGCTGCCGAGGGTCATGGTGATGTCGGACAAGATGCCGCGGGTCACGCACATCCTGAATCGAGGCAATTACACCGAGCCTCTGGGTGAGGTCGCTCCTTCGAGTCCCGAGGTCCTCCCGGCCGCAAACGGTCCCCGGAATCGCCTTGGACTGGCCAATTGGATCGTTTCCGAGGGCAATCCACTGACTGCCCGGGTGCAAGTCAACCGCTATTGGCAGCAGCTCTTTGGGCATGGGCTTGTTCGCACGGAAGAGAATTTCGGTATCCAGGGAGAAAAGCCAACCCATCCCGAGCTTCTGGACTGGCTGGCCGTTGATTTTCGGGAATCTGGATGGAACGTGAAGCGGCTTCTCAAGCTGATCGTGACCAGCCGCACCTATCGACAGTCTTCCGTGGTCACTCCGAAGCTGTTGGCACAGGATCCAGACAACCGGCTCCTCGCAAGGGCTCCGCGTTTTCGAGTGAGTTCCTTGCTTCTCCGCGATTTGGCCCTTGCCAGCAGTGGCCTCTTGGATCCCAAAATCGGTGGCAAACCGGTGTATCCCTACCAACCGAAAGGCATCTGGGACAGCCTCGCCATTACCGAAGAGCGCGATTTCACATACCCGCAGTCGAAAGGCCGGGAGAACCATCGCCGGAGCCTTTACACTTTCTGGCGTCGGACCGCCGCCCCGGGCAACATGTTCGATGCCTCTTCGAGACAAGTTTGCACGGTCCGTCAAAACCGCACTTCCACCCCGCTTCACGCGCTGACGATGCTTAATGATGTGACTTGGGTCGAGGCGGGCCGAGCGCTTGCGGTTCGCTTGATGTCGATCATGGGCGATGAGAACAAGCTGCGCGAAGCTTTTCGCAGGGTCTGCTCCAGGCGCCCAAATTCCGAAGAATTGAAGGTTCTTATGCGCAGCCTCCAGCGGTCACGGCAGGCATTCCAAGTCGATATCGAAGCCGCGAAAAGGTACATCCGACTCGGAGATATTCCCATCGACCCGAATACCGATCCCGTCGAACTTGCCGCTCTTGCCAGCGTCTGCCTCGCCATCTACAACCTCGATGAAGCGATGACGCGTGAGTAGTTTTTAGGACCCAACGAACCTCCAGTGAACTCATGAACCCATTCTTCGAACGCGATCTACGCTTAACGCGGCGGGAGCTCTTTGGCCGTTCTGCGAAGGGCCTTGGCGCGATCGCCCTGATGAGTCTCTTCGGTGAGGAGGGGTTAGCCATCCAAGGACCGGCACAAAAAGGATTGCCTGGTCAAAAGGGCATTCCCCACTTCAGGCCCAAGGCCAAGCGCGTCATCGTCCTTTGGCAGGGCGGAGCTCCCTCCCAAGTCGACCTATTTGACCCAAAGCCAAACCTCGAAAAGATGCGCTTGGAAGAACTGCCTGACTCGGTTCGTTCGCGATCGCGCCTTTCGACGATGACAAGTGGACAAGGGAAATACCCGATCCTCCCCGCGATCCGGCCGTTTCGGAAGTACGGCCAATCGGGCCTGGAGCTATCGGAACTCTTGCCACACATTGGAGGAATCGCCGACGAGATCTGTCTCATCCGTTCGATGCACACCGATGCGGTCAACCACGCCCCAGGGGTCACCTTGTTCCTGACCGGCAGCCAGATTCCCGGACGCCCTAGCATGGGTGCCTGGGCTACCTACGGCCTCGGAAGCACAACCGACGAACTCCCCGCATTTGTCGTCATGACATCCAGCGACGAAAAGAAGACTTGCGGGCAACTGTTCTACGACTACTACTGGGGCAGCGGCTTTCTTCCATCGCTCTACCAAGGCGTCCGGTTCCGAAGTGAAGGAGATCCCGTTCTCTACTTGACGAACCCGCCTGGGATGTCCGACAAATTGCGACGCGGCATACTGGACGACATTGCCGACTTGGACAAAAAGCGTCACGAAGTCTACGGCGATCCTGAGATCGAGACCCGAATTGCCCAGTACGAACTCGCGTTCAAGATGCAAACGAGCATTCCTGAATTGACGGACATCTCCAAGGAATCCGAATCGACTTTGGCGATGTACGGGCCCGATGTCCACAGGAAAGGCTCCTACGCTCACAACTGCCTCCTGGCTCGCCGACTCATCGAGCGGGGAACAAGATTTGTCCAGCTCATGCATTCCGGGTGGGATCAGCACCAAAACCTGGACACCCAATTGGCAATTCAGTGCCGAGATACCGATCAACCGTCGGCCGCGCTGGTAAAGGATCTACAGCAGCGAGGCCTCCTGGAAGACACGATCGTCCTCTGGGCAGGCGAGTTTGGTCGGACGGTATTTGTACAGGGAGACGTCGCCAAGCCCA
>JADZBW010000240.1 GCA_020851885.1 Fimbriimonadaceae bacterium
ATCGAGCGCGAAGATCTTCTCGGCCTGATCGTACATGATCAGATTGCCGGCCGTCGCTCGCCGATCGGCCAGCGTTAGCACTCCCCCGTCGAATTTCAAGGCGAGTACGGTCGTGCCGTGAACCTCATCCGGCGTGGCGCCAAGTTTGGGCCGCCAATCGACGAGGTCAAAGAAAGACTTGGACTGCGCGTGAATCATTCGATTGCCTATTGCCCAGAACGTTGACGATACTTCTTCGCTTGGTCCGGGTCCACCTTCTTCATTCGCTTCAGGAGTTCATTGCCGCCTCCCGGCTTCTTGACCGTGGGAGCCTTGGGGCCGCCTTCCTCGATCGAGCGTTTGATCCCTGGAGAACTGGGTTTCTGGAGTCTATCGGGGTCGGTCATCTTTCCTCTCTCAAAATCCTTATGAACGTTTCTACGTCGGGAGCCTTCTCAAGATCGCTTGAATAGAGGATATCGGGTTTTAGATCGACTTCGACGATTCTGTCTTCCAATTTGAAGGTGATCGAACGCCAACAGACGTTCACAATGCTGGTCGGGAACTTCCGGACGGCCAGCCCTCTGGCCAGGGCCCTCGTTGGCTCCTCTTTCAAGGTCTTGTCAAAGGGCTCCACTTCGTCCATGTCGACAAGGGCGTGGTACAGGCCTTCGTTGGGATCGATGTTGTGGTATTCGAGGTCGAAAGCCCGTGCTTGTCCATCCTTCCAATTGCCCCTTTCCTCCTCTAAGAAAGTCGCGATCATGGCCTTCTTGGCCGCCCAATCGACATGGCGTCGAAATTGGCCTTCGGGACCGTTCGAGGTTAGCTCGGCAATCAGCCATCGGCACTTTTCGATAAACGAACTCCAAGTTGGGTCCAAATCAAGGCAGCTCTCGGCGGCGGCGAAGTAGGATTCCAGAATCTCATATGCGGTCGTCCAGCTTCGACCATTCAGCTCGACCCTGAAGGCGTTGCTTGCATCTCGGCTGATCGACTTGACCGCTTCCACTGGATCCTTAAAATGCCACGAAGGGCACGCCTGAGCATCGATGAGGTGGAGGCCAAGCTGAACTAATCCGACCTTTCGCGCGGTGCAGGCCGGCATCATGTTCGCATCGCCGCTGATCACATGCAGACGAATCCAAGACCCCGGTTCGGCATGGGCCTCGTCGCGCGTATTGAAGATCGGCCTTCGATAGAGGGTTTCTGCGTTGACCGGTTCCATAAAGAAGTCCGCACGCTGGCTGATTTGATAGTCGCACCAGGCACCAGACTCGCTACCGACCTTTCCAGAACCCGTAAGGATTTGCCGTACCGCCAAGATCGGCAATATGCCCGGATACAACCGTTCGAACCCGACCTCGCGAGGTACGAGGTAGGACTCGTGGGTGCCGTAAGAAGCTCCATGAAAGTCCGTGTTGTTTTTGTAGAGTTGGACTGAACGTCCACTTGTGGCCGCCATCTGTCGTGCGGCATCGAGAACTATAGATTCACCAAGCCGATCTTGCCGGGCCACTTCGTCCGCAGACCAGCACTCGGGAGTGGCGTATTCAGGATGTCCGTGATCGTTGTAGAACCGCGCCCCGTTTGTGAGGACGCGATCGGAGCGCACGTCTTCCGGGCGTCCGTGGCTTTTCCCGACATCGAAGGCCTCGTCGACCGGGTCTACGGCCAATCGCTTGAGTTGAAAGCCGCGCAAATCTGCCCTTGGCGATTCGTGACGGTAGTCCCACAAAGCAAGACACTCGCCCGGGTAACCCCGGACGAGTGTCGTTGCGTCCTCGACTTGATCCTCGGCGCCGTGGCCTTCGACGAGTAGTCCGTACTCAGTCTCGACCCCGGCGAGGATTCGCCGCATGGTTAGCGGCGGAAGACCAGGAACCTACCGGTTGACGGGAAGTCTCCGGGCAAGGCGCCTCCGTAGATTGGATCCGTGCCTGACTGCAACGTGAACGTACCAGAGCCAATCTTCTGAATCTGGCTGGCTCGAAGCGAATCATCGACGTCCAGCGATACCGAGGAACCGCTCACCGACTTGAAGTCTGTAACGAAACCTTCGATTTCGTTATGGGCATCGCCATCGTCCATCTGGCTGATTGGGTAGGCCCGAATCGTCGTCGGGTCGCCTTGATTGGCTCCGAAGTCGATTTCACCGAAGTACATGTTCGTGATGGTGTTGCCGCTTCTCTTAATGAGGACGACATCCTGGACGCTCAACTCACGAAGCACGTCCTGGTTCAACTGAGTGTCGAACACGAGGCGCTCTTGGCTGCGCGGGAATGTAATCATCTCGAAGCTGGTCAATCCGCCGACAACGTCGGAGAGCTGATAATAAGTCCCTTGAAGCGCGGTGATCTGATGGACCGTGCTCCCAGGGAAGTCGTCGTCGGAAGGATCGTCGTCGCGAGGATCCGCCTGAGTCAGCAAGTAGCTTCCGAAAGGAGGCTTGTTGCCGTTAGGTCCAGGGAGATTCACGATCGGGGAGTAAGTGCCGCCGATGAAACCGAGCGGAGTCAAAACTTCAATCGCACCACTCGCACCACCGTTCGAGAGGGCCAAGAAGTCGCCGCTGAAGTACACGCGGTTCGCCGCCGTGGTATCAGCCATTTGAGGCCGATCAGAAAAAGACATCGACGACAGGTCGAACATGACGTAATCGCTCAAGAAGCCATTGAGCGTATCGACTCCCTGCACAGGATTCTCGACCAGGTTGACCGCTCGCCAAATATCCTCTTGGAAGATCGGATCAGGATCGACGGCGAAAATGTCGAACATCGTCTCATCCAAGCGAACCTGGACGGAAGTCGATCGACCCGGAAGGATTCGGATGCTCGCCGGAAATTCCGTCGATACCAACGGCGCGTTCGTTCCCGACGGATAGACATCCGGGAATGGCGAACCATTGTCGACTCGCAGTTCCTTGATCTCCAGGGTGAAGTTCGGGAAGAAGCGAGAGCTTGTCGTCGGTACCGACAATCGCCCGATTTGCTGCGTATAACCGTTCAGCTGAAGCGACAGTTCAGGTGCAATGGTGGTCTCCACTTCACCAAAATCGTCTCTGAGAACAATCCGTCGAATGATGGCGGTGTAATCGCCAACTGCTCGACCGGCGCCGGTCAAGAAATTGACCGATAGTTCACCAGGGTTGAGAGGCAGTTTGACGAACGAGCCGCCACTACTTGGTGGGGGCACATTGTTTCGGCCGCCTCCACCGCCTCCACATCCGACAACGCCGATTGACGCCACGGCCAACGCCAAAGCCAGTTTCCTCAAAACCTGTTCACCTCGTCCACGCATGCAAGACATCCCCCAAATAGCGGGTAGCTGGGCCTAGTATAGCAAGTTATCCCGTATTTGTCAGCGACGGGTTGAAGATATGAAATAGTTGTCGGAACACGAACGAATTATTCGAGGATCTTGGCGATATGGGAATTCCATCGGCTCATCGAATCGACAAGCTGCGCCGGATCGGCGTCTTTGCCCCCAAGAGCGGCGAACGCCTGCTCGTTGAAAGGAAGGGGCACGATCGCAAATCCCCCGTCGAATCCCAGTTGATGGGCGAGGGACTCTGATAGCGCGGTGGCCCTGACCATCGGTGCGGCAATGGAACTGCAATGGGCCGCCGCAACCTGAGCGATCACCTCGGGAAAGCTGTAATCGGTCAGCAGGCAATAGCCCGCCTCATCGTGGCTGCAGTCAAGCGACCGCGCCTCGGCATCCCGAAGTTGGATCGTGCCGCCGGCGACCATCGCCTCGATTCCCTGGTAACCCTTTTCGCAATAGGCGAGAACCGAAACGCCGATGTTCGCAAAAAGCCCGCAGGAAAAG
>JADZBW010000241.1 GCA_020851885.1 Fimbriimonadaceae bacterium
CTTATCATGGCTCTCGCTGTGGAAGTTTTTCAAGTCTAGGCTGTAATCCCAGACTTGCTCTATGGCAGACGACTGGAATTTATCGGCGCCAATTTTGAACTCGAGAATGAATATTAGATTGCTCAAAATGAGAACCGCATCAATTCGCTTTCCTATACGAGGCACAGAAAACTCGAGAAAGAGTTCGGCAGCTCCATCAGCTTCACACAATGCGTTTCTTACTATTTCAAGCTGGGCAATCCACGCATCTCGTTGAAGTAGGCCAATGTCAAAATCACTATGCTCGAAAAGTTGACTGTTGAGACTGCTCGGATGAGTAGCTCGGAGATTAGCAACGGTCGTTCGAGCGTAATAACGCCGGCCCAAACCACGTTCGAAACTCTCAACTACTTCAACCATTGTTGCCGAGCCTACCGCGTGTTGCGAGAAGCGTCCAGGAATCTCCATCAAACTTTCTTTGAACCGGCTCTACGCCATGCGTGGGGGCAGCCATTTTGACAGATGGACCACAACCTGGGATCGCCGAATTTATTCGGCAAACCCCCTCGCCCCGATGAATGGCGGGGAGAGGGGGCAGGGGGTGAGGGGCCAAGGAGCCATCGCCGGGCAAGGTGCTTTTCGTGGGGGAAGAGCAAAGCGGAGCGCGTGAGACACGCGCGGTCCTGGGCACAGCAATGAAGAGCGCGTAGGACACGCGCGGCCCTGGGCACAGCAATGCAGAGCGCGTGAGACACGCGCGGCCCTGGGCACAGCAATGAAGAGCGCGTGGGACACGCGCGGTCCAGGGGGCTCTACGACCTCGGCTTCGTCTTCACACACCAGCAACCGCATTGCCACGGTTGTTTTCTCTGCCGCGAACATCACTCCGCACGAAGGCTCGATAGAGCAAAGGGCCAACCAGCAAAGTAATCAGCGTCGAGAACGTCAGGCCGCCAATGACGGTTACGGCCAGGGGCTTCTGCATCTCAGCGCCGGCCCCGATCCCGAGAGCCAGCGGGAACAAGCCGAGGATTGCCGTCAGGGTTGTCATAAGGATGGGGCGAAGCCTTTGACGTCCAGCGTCGACGATCGCGTCTTCGGTAGCCATTCCAGCGATACGGGATTCTTGAGCCCGATCCAGCAGCAGAATGCCGTTCTTGACGACAATGCCGACAAGCATAATCGCCCCCATGAACGACGAAACGTTGAGCGGCGTTCCGGTTATCCAAAGGGCAATCACCGCGCCAAACAGTCCGAGTGGCATGATGAGCAAGATGACGATTGGGGCCGTGAACGATCCGAATTGGAAGAGCATCACCGCGAAAACGAGCAACACTGCCAGACCTAATACTTGTAAGAGGTTCGTGAACGACTCGCTCTGGCTTTTGTATTGACCGCCGAGTTGCACGGTCACGCCCGGCGGCAAGGTCGTCTTTTCCAGAACACCATGAACAGCGCGAACCGCCGTCCCTAGGTCGACTTGGTCCAAGCCGGCCGTCACGGCGACCATCCGCCGCTGATCTTCGCGGGTCGACTCCGTGCTGCCAGCGTGTTGTTCGATTGCGCCTAAACTCCTCAATGGCACACTAGCTCCGGTTGGCGTCACGATCGGAAGCAGGCCGACTTGGGTCGGCGTTGTTCGAGCCGATGCTGGATAGCGGACGCGCACCGCAACCTGGCGATCACCGCGTAGCACGGTTGTCGGAACCAAACCGAACAAGGCGGTCTCCGCTTGATCGGCGATCGAGTTCGCGCTCAGACCAAGCCGCCCGGCCCTGACCGAGTCAACGTTGAGGGCCAGTTCCGGCTCCAGTTCGACCACACCCGATTGCACGTCGACGAGGCCGTGAACCTGTCCGAGGTCATCGCTCAGCTTCGCAGCCAGTTCTTCTAGTTGAGGCTGATCTGCACCAAAGAGCTTGACCTCAATCGGATTGGAGCCTCCCGCCAAGTCCCCGATGAGATCTTGCAGAACCTGGATAAATTCGGTTTCCAGCCCTGGCACCTCGTCGGCAATTCGGCCACGAATTTCCTCCATCACCTGGTCGATGCTTCGCTGCCGATTTTCTTTCAGCATCACCGCATAATCTCCCCGGTTCGATTCGGTGATGGCAAACCCTAACTCAGTGCCCGTTCGCCGTGAGTACGAGGCAATCTCGGGCGTGCTCTGCAGGATCGCATCGACATTCCGCAAGAGTCGGTCACTCTCATCCAAGGACGCTCCTGGCGGACTGAGATAATCGAGCACGAATGCTCCCTCATCCATGGATGGCATAAACCCGGTGTTCAGCCGCTCGCCAATGACGACCGTCGCGCCTAACAGAGCCAATGCAGTGATTGGGACCAACAGCGGACGCCGCATACCCCACCGAAGCAGCTGATCATACGCGGTCAGGAAGCGGGCGTAACGGCGACCAGTCTCACGATGCGAGGACTTCTTGAGGAAGGCGGCGCACAGACTGGGACTTGCCAGCAACGCCAGCGCAAGGCTAATAATCAGGGCCAAACTGAGGGTGACCGCGAGCGCCGCGAAGAATGCCCCGGCGACCCCTTGAAGCAGGGCCAACGGCAGGAAGACCACGACCGTCGTGAGCGTCGACGAGATCATCGGGCGGGCAATCTCCCGCGAGGCCGCTTGGACGGCTTCAGCGACGGTGGCGGCGGTGGGCAAGTGCTTGAACACGTTCTCGACCACGACGATCGCGTCGTCGATCACCAACCCAATCCCGACGGCCAGCGCCCCAAGGGTCATAAGGTTGAGCGTCAGACCCGCGACCCGCATGAAGAGGAATGTGATCAGAACGGTAAGCGGAATGATCGCCGCTGTCGTCAGGGTAGCCCGCATATCGCGCAAGAAGAGCAGAAGAACGACAACGGCTAAGACGGCTCCGATCAAGACCGCCTCTCCCACCGACTGAATGGCATCGCGGACCAAGACCGATTGGTCGTAGAAGATATCGAGTTTGGCACCCTGCGGCAACGTTGGCTCGATGACCTTGATTTCATCCTTGACCGCGCTTGCAAGAGCGACAGTGTTGGCGGTCGGCTGTCGTACGATGTTGATGAGGACACTCTCGACTCCATTTGCAGACACCACCGTCGTTCGATCCTCGACCGAATTCGCAATGGTCGCAATTTGAGTCAGCTCAATTGGGTTGCCGTTGCGTTGGGCGACGACCACGTGCTTGAGCGCTTCCATATCGCTCGTCTCTCCGTTGATCAGCACTTGGAGCTGCTGAAAACGGTGATCCAGTCGACCTACTGTACGGACAATATTGGCGTCGGCGATCGCCTGGGAGACCTCCGGCAGCGACAACTTAAGCGAGGCCAGCTTCTGAGGATCCACCGTAACCAGAACTTCAGGCACTAAACCGCCCTGCACAACAACTCGGGCGACACCATCGAGCCGTGATAGCCGGGGTCGGAGGGAGAACTGAGCCAAGTTGTAGAGTTCGGATTGCGTTAGGGTCTTGGATGTGAGGGTTAAGCCGAGGATCGGGAACACGGTTGGATTCATCCTCTCGACCGACGTCCTTGTTTCTGGAGGCAAGTCAGATCGGACCTGGTTCACCTTCGTGTTAACAAGCTGTTCCGCAACGAGGATGTCCGTTCCCCAATTGAAGTCGACCGAGATTTCGGTGTCCCCACGCTTGGTCTTCGAAACGATTCGTTTCACGTTTGGGACGGTTGCGATCGCTTCCTCGATGGGCTTGGTAACGCCGCTCTCGACCATCTTGGTCGGGCGATCACCGGCTTCGGCAATGACGACGACCCGCGGAAACGTCACGTCCGGCAAGATCGACACCGGGAAGGTCTGGTACGCCACCAGTCCGATCAGGCACAGAATGCCGATCGAGAACAGAATCGGCTTAACTTGCTTCGTGGCAAAGGCGCTGACGTTCAACCGCTCGTCTCCGCATCGGCCAGTTTAACCTTGACCTTCGCGCCGTCGCTAAGCTCAAACTGGCCAACCTTGACGAGCTGATCGCCGGGGTGGAGGCCGGTGACCTCCGCGAAGCCGGCATCCTCTGCGATCACGCTGACCTCAACCAGTTTCGCGGTGTCGCCTACAATTCGAAATACAACCGTCTTGCCCTCGCGATCGACAAGCGCCTGCGCCGGAATGGCGGTAGCTTGTGCATGATGTTGAAGGACAATGCGCGCCGTCACGAAGCTGCCGAGTCCACCGGGAAACACGCCGATGACGCGGATCGCGCTTAGGCCAGTTTGGGGATCGGCGGGGGCAACGCTCGCAACCCGACCAAGATGGCCATCTACCTCACCCTCCATTCCCGCCCGGATGCGGGCAGCGTCGCTGGCCGTCGCGGTGCCAACGAAATCTGCTTGCACTCCACCAGCCACGACCTCGACAATCGGCGAAACGGTGTCGGCGAAGTCGCCAGGGTTCATAGTCCGGCGGACGATGCGGCCAGCAAACGGCGCTCGGATTTCACCAAGAGAGGCATTTGCCGCCGCCGCCATTGCGTCGGCTCGCTTGGATAGCGCCGTGCTTTGATTGCTGAGCATCTCCTGCTGTTTCGCCGCCACACTTGCCTCAGCGGCGCGGGCTTGACGAACGGCCGCCGATGCTTGATCGACTCGCTTCCCACCAAGCGCCCTCGCCGAAGTGAGCACGTCTTTTGCGGCCGCAAGGCGAAGGCTGGCTGCCTTTATGTCGGCGCCCTGAGCGTTCTCAGCGCTTTGAAGCGCACTCTCGGCGGTAACAAAGGCCGCTTTGGAACTGTCCAGGTCTTTCTTGCTCACGAACCCATCCGCGGCCAGCTTTTGGTTGCGCTCAAAGTCCGTTCGGGCCAAGTCGCGTGCTACTTGTGCCTGGATAATGGCTTGCTCCGTCTGCGACTTCGTCTTGGTTAAGTCCGAACCGGCCGTCTCGTAAGTGAATTGCGCTTGGGCAATCTGATTGTCTCGGTCGAGTTTTGCCGCTTCGAGGGCAAGTTCCGCCGTCCGCAGTGCGGCTGCCTGATCAGCGGCGGCGCCGGTGTAGCCGAATCGAGCTTGGGCAGTAGCCGAGTCAGCGGCTTGAGCCGACGCTTGGGCGCTTTTGAGTTGCGCGTTTTGAACGGTCGTGTCGACGCGTGCCAACAACTGACCCTGAACGACCCGATCGCCTTCTTTCACAAACACATTCGTGATCCTCCCCGCGACTTGGGATGTCAACTTGGCGCTGCCGCCTTGCGCTGGTACCAGGCTGCCCTGAATTTCGAGGGTCTGGCGAACA
>JADZBW010000242.1 GCA_020851885.1 Fimbriimonadaceae bacterium
ATCGTGGCACTGACGTTTTCCATTCCGCCGCCAAAGTCGTACATCGCCGCCTGGGCATATTTCGGCCATGCGTATTTGACCCCAAGGACCTTGGAGAAGAACGTGAGCATGTCCTTGGTGTTTCCAAACGAGTCGTCGATCAGATAGCCGGAACCACGGGGAACGACATACCAAAGATCCACGCCCTCCCATTTGTCCTTCTTGATATCAAAAGGCCCTCCATAGAGCGCCAGCAAGTAGGTCGCATGGGGTTGGGTCATTTTCCAATCGTATGTTTTCTTCGATTTGTCGGCACTGAGCGTCGTCGACATGAGCACTCCATTACCCACAACATCCCAATCCGCCTGGACCGTACACTTGGTTTCACTGGTGGCGAGGTCGTTGGGATAGTCCCAGGTCGGCACCCACTCCGAGTTGTATTCCGATTCGCCTTGCGTCCAAAATCCGACCCTGGTTGGCATTGTTGGAGTGGGTTCGATCCAATGGAATCCGCCGCCACCTGCGCCAAAACCTCGGCCTTTGCTGTTCTTCGCCGAATAGTCGACTTGAATCTTGTAGGCCTTCCCTTTTAAGAGAGGGCCCGTGGCTATGAGAACCAGTTTTCCATCGCGCTTGAAGGTAACGGCGCGACCATCGACCTTGATTGAAGCGATCGTCAGCCCCGCGCCGGCATGAATGACCACTTCCGAAATGCCGGATCTCAGGGGGGCCATGGTATTGACAACCGTTCCGGCAAACTCTCGCTTTGGATAGTCGATGTTCAGGGTCACGTCGACATGCTGGAGGTCGCATGTGCGGTCGGGGGCGTAGTGCATGCTCGCCCTCGGTGGTGCAAAGGGCGAGTTCTGTGCGAATGAGGCGGACAGACAAACGCAAGCTGCGAAAAGGGTTGAGGAGCGGAGCTTCATCTTGTAAACGCGAAACTACCCCATTTTTCCGAAAAGGCATCATCACAAGCTTCGTATTCCCTCAAACCGCCAAGAGATGCACTTGGATCTTGATTCATGGCAAGAACCAATAGTAGCTATCTGTCTACCATAACTCACTAGCCTGCTGAATTTGAAGTTATCAAGTCGACTTTGAAATCCCAGTATCCAAGAGCCCACTTCCATATTGGTCTTCCAGTATCTATGTGTTATTCTTATTTCGATAATCCCTATGCTTATTTGCTTTAGCATCTAGAGAGGATCGACATCCATAGGAGTTTAGAGAATGTTAAACGGAACACTTCGTTATTTGATCGTGCAGTTCGTGCTGCTGGCAGGCGTTGCCTCGACCCTTGGGCAAGGAAGGCTTATCTCGATCGACACCAGTCGGACGATGTCGGAGATCGACATGGCGACCGGAAGTCTGACGCCAATCGGCACCCTTTCCCCGTCAGCGGGAACGATTGGAGGATTGGCTTTTCGCCACGCTAACCACACCGTCTTCCTGGCATCCGTGAGCAACGATGCCCTCTACACGCTGGATATTGCGACGGGAGATGTAACGCTCGTGGGGGCTTTTGGAGACTCGACGATGTCCATGAATGGTCTCGAATACGACGATCAATCCGGAAAGCTGTTTGGCCACTCGAATTCGAATTCGTCGATCTATGAAGTCGATCAAACGACCGGCGCGGCAACTCTGTTGGGTTCGACCGGCTTGGCGGGCGGTATTGGAAATCTGGGATATGACTCACAAAATGATCGGCTCTACATGACGAATGGATTCACCGATTCCCTCTATGAGGTGAATCGGTCGACTGGTGCAGTCAATCTGATCGGCCCGCTCAATGGCTCCAACGGGCCAAGCGGCATGGCCTACAATCGGGATACCGGGGCCATGTTCCTGATCGATAGCGCCACGGACTCCCTATATACCGTCGACCTGAGTACGGGCCAGTCCATGTTGGTAGGATCCATGGGCGTCGGGAATGCACAGGGACTGGTCTACATCAACACCGCTCCCGAGCCAGCCAGTCTTGCCGCCATAGGCATTGGTCTCGGAATCCTCGCACGCAAGCGTCGGCGTCGATAGGCTTGCCAACCGCGTAAAAAAGAACCGGGCCCTTTCCATTCCGAAGGAGCCCGGATCCACGGTGGATACACCTACAAAGGGCTTCTACTCTTTCGCTCCCGCTTTGATCCAGGCCTCGATCGCGGCGATGTCGGCTTCAGGCAAGGCACCGGCTGGGGGCATCCGCTTGATTCCGTCTTTACCATGGAGGGCCTTTACAAGAGTGCTCGCATCTGGATCACCGGCTACGATCACAGGACCTTCCGAACTCCCCTTCATAATGTTCGCATAGCCCGTGAGCGCAAGACCTTTCTTCGGGCTTGCGTCGTTGTGACAACCCGCACAGTTCTTCTGAAAGATCGGCTGCACGGACGCAAAGCCATTCCCTGTCCCCGGCTTCCCAGTGGTGGCGCCCGGAGTTGCCGATGAACCACCTTCGGTGGTCGGTTCCTCAGCTTTGCTGCAGCCAAATGCAACGAAAAGGAAGGCTCCCAGAATCAGCAGACTGAACTTCATAAGTTGCATCATAGACAAAAATTCCCCCGGCGCGCAATTCCGCATCGGGGGAACCTGTTGTGGGGATTACTGACGAGTCTTGTGCTCCCGAATGAATGTCGGGATGTCCAGATCTGTCTCGTCGAACACTTCGGACGCATCGAACTGGCCCGATCGTGTCGCCGCTGCACTTGTTGGATTGAAAAGCGGTTTCGGCTCAACCCTCTGTACCGTCGGAGCAGGAACCTGCACTTGAACAGCCGCCTTCGGCTCCGCCGCAGTCGGCGCGTTAAACGTAGCTTCCGCGACCTTTCGGCCCTCGCTCGAATAGGGATTGAATCCTGTCGCCAGCACGGTCACGCGGACGGTGCCTTCCATCGTCGGATCGACGACGGTGCCGAAGAAGATGTTGGCATCCTCCTCATCGCAGAGACTCTGGATGTAGGTCAGGGCGTCGTTTGCCTCGGCGAGCGTCAGATCGTCGCTTGAGGTCACGTTGACCAACAGGCCCTTGGCGCCATGGATCGTCTGCTCGAGGAGCGGACTGTTCGTTGCCGATTGGGCCGCTTGGAGCGCACGTTGCTCGCCCACGCCATAGCCGATGCCCATCAGGGCAGGACCGGCATCGGTCATGACCGCACGCACGTCGGCGAAGTCCACGTTGATCTGACCTGGAATCGTGATGATGTCGCTAATTCCCTGAACACCCTGTCGAAGGACATCGTCGGCGACTCGGAAGGCATCCATGAGCGTCGTCTTACGCTCGACGACGCTGAGGAGTCGATCGTTGGGGATCGTGATAATCGTGTCGACTCGGCCCATGAGGGATGTCACGCCCTGCTCTGCGAGTCTGGAACGTCGGGGACCTTCAAAGGAGAAGGGTCGAGTCACGACGGCAACGGTCAGCGCGCCGATTTCGCGGGCAAGGTCGGCAATGACGGGTGCCGCGCCGGTTCCGGTACCCCCGCCCATTCCGGCCGTGATGAATACCATGTCCGCACCCTCGAGTACCTTGCGGATGTCGTTCTTGCTTTCCTCCGCAGCGCTCGTGCCGATTTCGGGATTTCCACCCGCACCCAGTCCTCGCGTCAAGTTCGCCCCAAGCTGAACCTTTTTCGGAGACTGGGCAAGGTCGAGAACCTGGATATCCGTGTTCATCGCGACGAATTCGACGCCCTTGATTCCACTCTCGATCATGCGATTGACGGCATTGGATCCTCCGCCGCCCACGCCAACTACTTTTATCGTCGCCGTTTGTTGCGCCATGTTATTCTCGACAATTTTTCCGTTAACTCTGATCATGATTTGCCACTGATCAATGAAAAAAGGCTCTTGATGGTTGCCTTAAGGCCACCACCTGCCGCTGGTCCCAGTTCATCTTCAAAGCACTGAATGGCAAAACGCGCCATTCCTGCCGAAACGGCCAACCCGGAACGGTCTGTCTCCATCCCCTGTCCACCGTAAAGTTTGGGCTCGGCCCGCCGAACCCTCAAGTGTTTCAACACATCGCTAAAGAGCCGTTCGCAATCCTGGATTTGACTTCCACCGCCGGTTAGAACCACGCCTCCGGGCAGGACTGCATACAGGGCGCTCTTCTCAATCTGCTGTCGCACCATAACGGCGAGCTCGCGCATGCGGCTCTCCGTAATCTCGCATAGTACCTTGCGCTGGAGCGGCCTCGGCGAAGGGTGGCCAAGCTGCGTGACGTCGACGGAATCCCGCTCGTCGACAGCCGCCGAGACCGCGGAGCCGTGGAAGACCTTAAGCCGCTCCGCCTCCTCCGGTGAGGTTCGCAATAGCTTGCTGATGTCTGAAGTGACCAGACCTCCGCCTACCGGAATGCTCGCGCTGTAGGCAATTGAGCCACCTTGAAAGATCCCAATGTCGGTGACGCCTTCGCCGATATCCACGACTGCCGCGCCAAGCTCGATCTCATCGGGACTTAGCACCCCAAGGCCACTGGCGATCGATGAGACAAGCAATTGATCGACGCGCCGACCAGACATCGCCACTGCCTTTTCGATGTTTTGAATGTGGGTGGATTGACCGGTAACGATGTAGGTCGTCACTTCGAGCTTGCTCCCGTTCATTCCTATCGGGCGTTGAATGCCTCTTTGCCCATCGATCTTAAATTCTCGGGGGAGGGCCTGGATCAGCTCGCGATCCGGAGGGATCACCAACTGCCGACTATGGTTGATGACCTGCAGAACGTCCTCGCGGGTGATTTGCCTCGATCGTGGATAGATAGGCACGAAACCCATCGCCCCGTGGCCCTACAGATGAGTGCCCGTAACATTGGCGACGACGGTCTCGATCTTGGCTCCGATCTGCTGTTCCACTCTTCGACACGCGACGTCGACGGCGCGCGAAGTCTCTTCAAGGTCGGTGAGGACTCCCCGCTTGACCCCTCGACATTCCGCAATCGCCAAACCCTGGAGATCGAATCCGCCTTCGCCATCGTCGATGGCGGCAAGGCAGCAAACCTTGGACGAGCCAATGTCCAGAACGGCAAACCACTCCCCGGAAGGGGTTGGTCGGCTACTTCCATTGGTGTGTGTTCTCATTGCACGGACTCCGGCTGGCTGGCAGACTGAACTAGTTGTTGCATTCGCTTCCGCTCCCGGTTATCCTGCCACTTCGTCAGCAAAAAGCGACGAATAAGGCTTAAATTGTTAAATATGCGAGCGCCAAGGACCAGAGCGACCGCAAGAAACAAGTCGATAAAAATTTGATCGCCCAACCATGCCAAGCCAAAAGCGATCAAGATGTTGAAGACGAATCCGGTGATAAACACATCGTTGTGGAACTTCCCTTCCAAGCCACTTCTAATTCCGCCGCAAATACTGTCCAGGCCCGCCAGGCAAGCAACGGCGAGGTACTGGCCGTAGACTCCCGTCAATGGGCGGTTGAGAAGAAGCGCCAATGCCGCTCCCACGATCAAGAAGATGATCGGTACGAGGATCACTTACTTGGCGTCCTTGGGCACTGCGCCGATTCGCTTGGCCGTCGAGCCCGTATAGGCGGGAAGTCGCTGCTTGTCGACCGACTGGACGCTGACCATCGCAGGGTCGATGCCCTTTAGGTCTGAAAGGACGCCCTCCGGCAATTCCAAGGCACCTTTGAGCGTTCCGGGATCGCCAATGGCTCGAATCACAATCGGCGATGCGATCTTGACGTCGTCGACCAAGATCACTGAACCGACGCATCGGAAACTCGTACCTCCAACCACACGGTGGTTGTTGACGACGATCGCCTCTGCACCGGCATTCCAGAGCTCGTTGACCACTTTAAGGACGTCGATATCGTGGATGATCAGGTCCGCCGGAAAGATGCCGCTTGCAGGCTTCTTGCTGTCTCGAAGCTGAACCTTGACGCCCGGACCTTCGAGGTCCGTCAGCCCGGCAAGAATCTTCGTCTCCTGGAGACTGTCGTTCAACGTCTTCGTCGACAGCGTTTGATTGGCCATTGCGTTCTGAAGCTTGGTGTTGTCCGCACGGAGCTTGGAGACCTCTGCCTGAATCGCGACGAGAGCCTGTTCAGTGTCCGGGGTCCCGCTTTGAACGCGGTTTCCCTGCGACGGGCCTATCAGATTCATGCGGCTGCCGCGAGTTTCTTTGTTGACCCATGCCAATGAGATCATGAACCCTAATACCAGCGACATCACGCTCACTGGCGTTACCCAAGAGTTGCCCGATATTCGACTTACAAACGGATTCATGATGGTCCTTTATCGACGCCAGCCCGAAAGACCGGCCGATCCAAACGGACGAGGACGAGGGTCTTCCCGCTGACCACCAATTCGGGGTCCTGGTCGAGCTGTCTTCGGAGGAAGTCGATCTTCTTGTCCAATTGTTCCGGCGGGCCCAATTGCACGGCGAACTTTGAACCTATATTTAAGCATAATCCACCGTTCGACATCACGTAAATCGTGAGGTGCTGCAGTTTCTCCAAGTCAGCCAGTTCAGCGGCCAATCCGGCGACGTCGCGAACCCTCCAAATTCCAGAGATCGTCATCGACGGATACACCAGTTCCGGCGATACCTCGACCGTTGGCAGGCCATCGAAGGGCCCCGCCGACTGAAAGATCGCCCCTTCTCGACTAAGCGCTGCACCGCCCGCCTTGTCGATCACGGCAACTGCGCGCCGATACTCAAGTGAAACGAGAGCACGGCCAAAGATGTTCCGCGTCATTTCGGCTTTATGGACCGCGGACTTCTGCATTAGCCAAGTTTCGACCGCACGACGATTGACCTGCAGCGCAGGTTGATCGTGAATCCTCGTCAGCAAAGCGGTAATTCGCTTCTGATCTCCCGGTTGAGCCCCTTCCACACGAACTCGCGAAATCGCCGTCAACCGGCTGTAACAGATGCCAAGGATGAGGTTGACGACCAGAAGAAAGCCAAAGACGGCTCTCCAATTGGGCTGCCGACGGATTCGATTACGCCTTCGACGCATTCCGCCTCAATCCATCTTCAACGATCCATCGAGTTAGCTGATCAAAGTCGATTCCCGCCGATTTCGCACTGTTGGGCAACAACGAAGTTGGCGTCAGACCCGGCAAGGTATTGACCTCGAGCACGACCGGCTCGGCATTGCCAGAAGGATCGCGAACGATCATGTCGGTCCTCGTTGCGCCCTGACACCCAAGCAGTCGGTGGGCTTGGAGCGCAATATCTTGAACCCGTTTTAGAACGATCTCAGGCAGTCGGGCTGGCACGATTTCCTCGGTTGCTCCCGGCGTGTACTTGGAGGCGAAATCGTATTTCCCGGTTGCGGGAGCGATTTCAACGGGGGGAAGAGCCCGGTCTCCAAGAATGGGCACAGAAATCTCCATCCCCGTGATCCACTCCTCCACAAGGCAGCCGCCGCCAAACCGAAGCGCGCGGCGAATTGCAGGTTCAAGCTCTTCTGGACTCTTTACAAACGAGAGGCCAACCGTCGAGCCTTCGGCGTTGGGTTTGACAATGAGAGGGGGCTCCAAATCCGATGCGTGGGTTGGGGTGGTGACAAAGCGTCCCGCCGGCACCCGAATTCCATTCTTACTCAAGATCTCCTTGGTGAGGCGCTTGTCCATGGCGAGAGCGCTGGCTTGAATCTCCGAACCTGTGTAAGGTATCTGAAGCAACTCCATGAGGCCCTGGAGGGCGCCGTCTTCGGCGTGGGTACCGTGGAC
>JADZBW010000243.1 GCA_020851885.1 Fimbriimonadaceae bacterium
ATACACGCTTGATGCGGTGATCGAACTCACGAAGTTCGTCATGGCCAAAGGCGTTATCCAATGAGAGCATCGGGGTGAGATGCCGATGAGTCTGAAATCCGGCAACCGGCGGCGCGCCGACTCTTTGGGTTGGCGAATCGGGCGTCTTGAGCTCGGGATGCTCCTCTTCGATTTGTTGAAGTTCGCGGAACAGGGCATCGTACTCGCTGTCGCTGATCTCGGGAGAGTCCAGAACATAGTAACGGTACGCGTGGTGCTCGATGATTGGCCGAAGCTCGGCAGCGCGGGCGGCGAGATCCATCCTGGTCAGAATACCGCTGGAGGACTCGACGAACGGTATCGGTCAGTCTGCCATTCCGGCTTCGAGGATGCCATCGGCGACGAAGATCGCAGCATCGAATCGGACGGCCAGGGCAATCGCATCCGAAGGTCGGGCATCGATTTCGATCTCCTCCTTATCGGTTCGAATGTATAGCTTTGCGTAGTAGATCGTGTTCCAAAGGTCGTCGATCACGACCCTGTCCAAAGTCAGGTTGAGCCGATCGAGGATGGCTCGGATCAGGTCGTGGGTCATCGGGCGGTCGGGCCTTGTCCCCTCCAAAGGCAAGCTGATCGCTTGGGCCTCATAGGGGCCAATCAGGATTGGGAGCTTGCGGTCGCCATCGGAGAGCAGGACGAACCGAGAAATGGATCCATTGCTCTCGGCGGCGAAAACGCCCTCGATTTGGACTTCCACCAACTCGCCCATGGCGCCAGGCTGGCGAGGTCCGCCGTTCCCGTCGTAGGGGAAAAAGGGCGGTGGCTCGTCCAAGTTGTCTGGGCCATCGGGGCCTTCAAAGTCCTCGGGCATGGAGTTACCTTACCAGCATTCCAACGAGGGCCAAGAGGCTAATCACGATTGGGCATGACAAACGTGGGCGCGCCCAATTCCTTGCACTTCTTTCGGTTATCGTCGATCTGTTTGGGATCGCTCGTATAAGCGGTGGTCAGGACGATTCGCCGCTTCTCCTGAACCCACTCGACGTACCGTTCGGAATCCTTGGTGTACTTGGGATTCGAAGCGGCGCCGGGCCGATCTTGGCCGTAGTACAGTCCTTCCACAAGGATGCCGTCGAGGAAGTTCCGAATCGCGGGATAGTCCATGTATTGCACACAGTCGCGTAGGATGACCGAAAAGCCATTCCTCCGCTTCCGACCTTCGATCGTCGCATCCACCACCAACTTCACGTCGAACCCGGACCGCGATTTCTCGATCGGCAGGCTGGTCACGACCATTCCATCGAATCCCGCCTCGACCACCTTGGCAATCATCCCTTGGGGACCCAACATGACGTTTCGGCAGGCGGTTGAGGAAGATTGATACGGGTAAACGCCCTGCTTGTTCCGGTTCCCAAGCCATGACGGCGCATCCTCGTCGGGCTTACCGTCATCGTTCGCATCCCAATCATGCCGCCAATAGGTGAGGTTCTTTGGGGACGCGGCAAGCAAGGGGAAGTCGACCATGACGATCCTCCGACCCTTGGGACCGTTCTGCAGGGATTTGACGACGTTTCGCGTTGCCACGCCGATGCCATTGGTTCGGAGGATGATCAGGCTGGCGTCAGAGGATTTAAGCCGATCGACCTCGCGTTCCGTACCCATCGCAAAGGTCGTGACCCGGAGGAGCTTGCCGTCGGGAAGCGCCACGACGGGCCATTCATCCTTCTGAACCGGGGCGCTCGATACGAGCGCCAATAGACCACAGAGCAAAGAGACCACGGTCTATGTTAGACCGTGGCGCGCACTTTTTGGACAACGCTTTCAAGGAAAATCGCGTTGGTTGGGGTTCGCTTGAGGAGTTTGATCAAGCCCTCGGTTGCGTCGATGCTCTCCTTCTCCTTGGCCATCAGGCGACGAAGCTGGACGATTCCTTCCATTTCATCCTTCTCAAAGAGTAGCTCTTCATGGCGAGTCGAACTGCGACGAATGTCGATCGCCGGCCAAATGCGCCGCTCCGAGAGCTCTCGGTCGAGGATGATTTCACTATTGCCAGTACCCTTCAGCTCTTCAAAGATCGATTCATCCATCTTGGAACCGGTGTCCACCAGAACCGAAGCGATGATCGTTAGCGACCCTCCCTCTTCAATGTTTCTGGCCGCGCCAAAGAACCGTCGAGGACGATAAAGAGCGCTGGGATCGAGGCCACCGGTAAGGGTTCGGCCGCTCGGGTTGATCGTGAGGTTGCTGGCCCGGGAAAGTCTCGTCAACGAGTCGAGCACGATCACCACGTCCCGTCCCGTCTCAACCAACCGCTTGGCTTGCTCGAGGCAAAGTTCAGCGACTCGCATGTGGTTCTCCGCCGGCTCGTCGAAAGTCGACGAAATGACCTGACCGCGAACCGAGCGCCGCATATCGGTGACTTCTTCTGGTCGCTCATCGACGAGCAGCACCATCAAATAAACCTCGGGATGGTTGTAGCTGATCGCATTCGCGATCGTCTTCATCATCGTCGTCTTACCAGCCTTGGGCGGCGAAACGATCAGGCCACGCTGGCCCTTGCCGATCGGAGAAATCAAGTCGACGATTCTGGCCGGAATGTTCTCGGGAACCGTCTCCATTTGCAACTTCTCGTTGGGGAAAAGGGGCGTCAACTCGTCGAAGTTCTTCCGACGCTGCATCTCCGGCGCTCCTGTCGCAAGGCCATTGACGCTCTCGACTCGAAGCATGCCTTTGTACTTCTCGCCTTCCTTGGGAAGTCGAACTTGGCCGAAGATCATGTCGCCGGCTCTCAGCCCAAAGCGCTTGACCTGGGACTGGCTGACGTAAACGTCTTCGTTGGAGGGCTGATAATTGTCTCGACGGAGGAAGCCCCAACCGTCGTTAAGGATTTCAAGGATGCCGCGAGCATAGATGGCCTCAAATTCGGCGTTCTTGATCTGAAGCAGTTGCTCGATCAACTCATTGCGGAGCAGGGACTTTGGATCTAGCTTGGCAGCCTTGGCGGACTTCAACAACTCGGCGGGAGTCATCTTGTCGAAATAGTTGTAATCGATTTCGGGCAGATTCTCGAGATCGGATTGGATATCGGACTTTGGAAGTCCTTCGCGGCTGCGGCCGCCTCGGCCTCTTCGCTGCTGTTGGCCGCCGTCGTTCTTACGTGGACGAAACTGATGCGTCATGTGGCTCCTGAAACAGGGGATTCAAATGAATGGGATTGCGTGCCTGCTTGGGCTCGCGGGGATCACCCTTCGTGGAGAATTGCGATGTACGGTAGGTTCCGAAACCTCTCTCCGTAATCTAAACCATATCCTACCACAAATTCATTGGGAATCTCGAATCCCACATATTCAACTTGGGTCTTGTGTTTGCGCGCCTCCGGTTTGGAGAGCAGCGCCACCACCTTGAGAGTTCGTGGTTTCCTCACCGCCAAGAGCTCACGCAAGTGGGCCAAGGTGGTGCCAGTGTCCACGATGTCTTCAACAATCAGGACGTTCTGATCCTCGATATTGATGTCCAGATCTTTACGAATCTGCACGATTCCGGTACTCGACTTCCCCGACCCATAGGAACTCGTCTGTACAAAGTCCACGATCGTCGTGTCCGCCAGACGCCGACCTAGATCCGATAGGAAGTGGAAGGAGCCCTTGAGGACCCCCAAGAGGATCACCGTCTCGTCTCCATAGTCTTGCCTGATTTGCCCAGCAAGTTCATCCACCTTTGCCGCAATCGCCTCGGCGGAGAAGAGCACTTCGAGTCGGATGGGCAGTTCAACAGGCATGAGAGCGATTCAGACGATGAGGATTGGAAGAGTAAACCCCAGAAGGCATGGCGACAGGCGCAAACCCATTGATTCCTTGCCTCCAGACCCGTAAGATCACCCTATGAAGTGGGCCGTCATCGGAATCCTTGTAGCATCGCTGCTGGTCGGTTTTGTAGGATGGCAATTGGGTCAACGGGACGCAACGACCAACGCGCCACCAACCTCAAAGGCCAAGAACTCGATCGTTGGCGTCTACCTCCAGGATATCAAGGCCCCGGTCGCGGCGAAGATGCGCCTCGAAATTCATGCGGACGGCCGTTGGGTGATGGCCAACATGCTCACGGGTTATTGGGGTACTTGGAAGGCAAAGGCGCCGGACTTCGATTTCCTCAACACCGAGGGACCCACCGGCATGATCAAATCTCCCTCGCATATCCTCGTCAAAATCCTCCCGAAAGGGACATTGAAGTTGGGCATAGGGGGCAACTCCATCGACTTCCTTCGCCAACCCGACGCCTCCCCATTCCTCCTACCGATCGACCCGAATGCCAAATAGATATTGCCGGCTATTTCACAAGTTGAGTTACCGGTACGCGAACTCGGGAAATACCTGCCAGAATCAACTCCATTCATGGACTCCACCGATCTCGGTTTGAACACCCAGTTGGCGCACTTTGGCGAAGACGAAAAGGTCCTTGGCGCGGTCGTCCCGCCGATCTTCCAAAGCTCCCTGTTCGTCTTCGACACCTACGAGGATTTTTGCTCCGGTATCTATGAGCGCCCAGAGGGACCGCCTTACCACTACAGTCGAATAGGCAACCCATCTGTCCATGTGGCGGAGAAGAAGATCGCTCAGATCGAAGGTACCGATGGGTGCAAACTCTGCAGCACCGGGCAAGCCGCCATCACTCTCGCGATCATGAGTTCGGTCCAGAAGGGCGCCCATGTGGTCGCGGTGGGAACCTGCTATGGCCCGACCCGCTACCTGCTCGAGGAATACCTCCCGAAATTCGGAGTAACCGCCACCTTCGTGACGGGTCTCAGCACGGAGGAGATCTTCGAAGCGATTCGGCCAGAAACATCGATGGTCTACTTGGAATCCCCAAGCAGCATCATCTTCCGCCTGCAAGAAATCGAGATCATCGCCAAACATTGCCGCGAAAAGGGCATCACCACGATGATCGACAACACCTACTGCACGCCAGTGTTCTGCAATCCGGCGAAGCTTGGAATCGACATCGTTCTGCATAGCGCGACCAAATTCATGGGCGGCCACAGCGATCTCACCGCCGGGGCTATCTGCACAAATAGCGCCCGAATTGAAAAGCTGATCCGTAGCGAGATCAACCTACTGGGATCGCTCTTGGCGCCCTTCCCCGCCTGGTTGTTAACTCGTGGCCTGAGAACGCTGGGAATTCGGATGCAGCGCCATCAGCAAACCGGGAATATCGTGGCCTCCTGGCTGGAAGGACAGCCCCAAGTCGAGCGAATCTTTCATGTCGGCCTGGAAAGTTATCCGCAGCGAGAGCTCTTCCTCCGCCAGATGCGAGGCTCCACTTCCCTCTTCACCTTCGAACCCAAGTGCCAAGAAAAGGCCAAGATTGCGGCATTCGCGAATCGGCTTCAGCTCTACCAGATCGGCGTCTCATGGGGAGGCTTCGAAAGCCTCGTCGTTCCACTGGAAATGAAGCCGGACGACTGGACTGAATCACGTTGGCTGATTCGGTTCTTCTGTGGTTTGGAAGAGCCGGAGGACCTGATCGCCGACATCGAGCAGGCGCTTGTGGAATTGGATTAGGGTGTTCTGATCGCGTCGAACAGCACAACCAGGCAGCCTGCCATCGCGGTGATCAGCGCCGCATAAAGGTAGATTGGCGCCACCAGGCCCACGACCAGGAATCCCAGCGAAGCCCATCCAAACGCTTTCGGAAACGGGCTGAAATTCAGGGCGCGGCGAAATTGGCGCCTCAGAAATCGGTCTCCGACAATCACACCCACCGCGATGAGCGTCACAAAGCCGATGAAAGTTGGCGAAGCCGCGAACGACGCATAGTCGTACAAGTTGATGTATCTCGAAGATTCCAGCGACCGAAACAAGTCGTTGTTCGCATAGGTCCACCGCGGGATGTGATCGAATGCGATCGCCCAAATCATGGAGATCGCCAAGACTCCCGTCAGAATCGCTCGATGCCCCGAGGCCAACAGGATCGCTGCGATCGTCAAAGCCCGGAACTCACGACCCTCGATGTGATTGAGCAGAGGATACGCGGAAAGGGCGGCCAAGACCACGAATCCCATCACCCATTCAGAACCCTTGTACCTGGGAGCCAGGTGAAAGGCCCCAACGGCATAGGCGGCAAGCGAACCGGCCTGTTCCGGGCTGAACGGAACCGGTCTCGGTCCAAGAATCGGGCTAACGAAAGTGAATGCTGGACTGGCCATCGCCACCGTAAAGAGCCCGACCAGACAGTCCGTCCACAAGGGGTGCCGATCCGGAAAGAGCTTCTTGGCAAGCCATCCTAGCAAGAGCGAGGTTAGAAGCAATCCAAGCCAACTGATAAAGAACCAGAATGGCCACGATTGGATCGGTCCGCGAGACATCGGCAAGCCGGAGAGGACCACGGCGGCTGGGCCAAGAATCACCAGCCTCAGCAAGCCGAGCGCCACTCGACTTTGAACTTCGCGCAGGATGTTGTAAATCGAGGCGCCAATCACATACAGGACACCCACCGACAGAAAGACCAAGATCATCGGGGCAGTTTCGTGTCCGAATTCCAACCAAGCATTGGGCGTGCTTTGGCGGTCCCCATCCCAAACCACCCACCTCGCTTCTTCTGGACGCTCCAGCAGATCCGTCAGGGAAGCGGCATCGACGATTCCCGGAAATCCAGTCTTCTTGACAACGGGCACCCCGTCCGGCCAACCGCGCCCTTCCAGCCACAATCGAGACCACATCTGCCCGGGAAGTGACGGAACTTCGACGACCATTGCCCGACCACCGGAGGATTCCACGAGCTTCGCCTTGCGATCCCAGGCCCGGATTCCGCGAACCGTCGCCACCGCGAATTCATCTGAATTCAGGTGAGTTGGCCGGTCGGCAACCCGGCGAATGGAAGATGAGAATCCCGTCGCGGCATCGGTATAGGGATCGAGTTCGCCATCCTCGCCACGGACGGCAACCGGGACCCGCTTCTTCAAGTGCGCATCCATCGCTCGAAAGAAGCCAATCTTCTGCAAATAGTCCGGTGTCGTTGGACCTTCCTTCCAGGCGATGCCGCTGGGAAGCGTCATCAACCGATTCAAGCCCGTGCCTTCGGCGGCCGGCCACAGAACCCAGATCGGGTGCTTATATCCAGGCGAGTGAACGGGCGGCCCGGCATCTTCCCAAGGTATCAAAATCAGGATGTCGGCAGAGCGGCTCATGGCCGTCATCAGCAAGGCGAGGAAGACCCAGACGCCTCTCACGGGACCCTCGACAGGGCCACTTCAAACTCCGAGAACTCCAGATTCTCGAGGTCCTGGTTCTTTGCTTGAATCACGGTATGTGGCTCATTGAACCAGCCCCATTTCTTGGAGGGAGTCGGCCCGAATGCGGTGATCGTTGGGGTTCCAACCGCCGCCGCCAGGTGCATAACCCCGGTGTCTCC
>JADZBW010000244.1 GCA_020851885.1 Fimbriimonadaceae bacterium
AATCGGCCGCCGCGGAAATGACAATTGTAGAGCCGTCCATCCAAACCATCGAGGAGTCGCCCTCCCGCGGCTGGAACCGCATTGGGTCGAGACCAAGAGGGCACGGCCACATCCTTCTTCAGCAACGTGGGGGTCGCCAACAAGTTGGTCAAAGCGACAAGTCGAATTGTCGTGCTATCGAGCGCCGATACGCCATAGATATTCGCCTGGCCGACTTCCGGAACGCGCGACGGCTGCACGGTGAACATCGTGTTGTCTTTGAGGTACTGCGCATTCGCCGCGCCACCGGTCAGCAAGGGAGCCTTCGGGATGACGACGAATTGAATGAAAACGCCGCCGCTGGCGAATGGGAACATGTTGCCGGTGAAGACGATGGCGTCCTTGTTGTATCCGAAACCGGGATAGTCCAGCCAATAGTCGTTGCCCGAATCGGTCGCCTTGGTCTCGATTCGATACTTGTACCAAGTTCCCGCCGGGTCGGCGTCGTCAGACACCGCAAGCAGCATTTTGCTGGTCGAAGTGGCGTCGTCCTCTTCGCAGATGATCACAAAGAACCGCTGTGACAGTTTGTCGAAGAAGCACTTGGGGTCGAAGACGAAACTCGACGTCACGCCGATTCCACTAAAGAACCCGCTCCCATCCATGCTCTGCTGGAATGTCTTCACGCCGGTCGTCTTGTTGAAAAACGCGATATCGCTATTGACGGTGGAAACGATGAAATTCGGCCCAACGGCAATCTCAGGGTCTGGTGGCACCCAACCCGTAAAGCCTATGCCCGGAAAGTTGGCTCTCAGCTTTCCATTGGCCTTCGTCGTGACCGATCCTGCCTTCAAGGAGTTGCTTGGGCCGGTCGGATAGGAAGGGAGCCCCTCGTTTGCCGACAGCGGCCGAGGGTTCAACTCGAAGTGCTCAACGATCTGCGGATTGAAATCAGTTGTCGACATCGCGACACCCGCTCCCGTCGAGAGTTGCTTGTAGGGTAGTACCGCGTCGCCGTTCGTCTGGGCTCCAGCAATGGATGCCGCCAACCCGACTAGGACGCTAATCTGAGCCTTCAATTTTATTGTTTTCATGGCTAACCAAGTTCGAACGCAATCATGCGCACGACTACTATGACGTTACGACCATGATATCCCGTTCATGCGACATCCGTCAAAAAGGAAGCTAAATAAACGACAATGGCCGCCGGAGGACTCTCCGGCGGCCATCCCCCGTCCGACTTAGTTGAACGATGCGCCCAATTCAACTTGATCGATGTTGAAGATGAAGGGTGGCGGAACGACACCGGGTCGACCAGCCTTCACCGAGTTGATTGCGCGGAAGAGGATTCTCACATTTCCCGTCCCATCGACATAGCTGGCCAATTTCGCCTTCGGAATGACCACGCTCGTCACCTTGTCGATCGTGCCGATGGAGAAGGAGCCGAGGGAAATATAGGTTCCCGTATTCCAGTTGTATGCGAAGTATTGCCCGGTGGCGCCGGTCTTCGAGATGCTGCTTTCGATGCTCACTTTCACGGACTGGAGCGGTCCAGCCGAAAGGTCGATGTCGAAGTCGGCGCTAAGGGAAGCGACCGCCGCCGTTGGCGCGGCCGAACCAGAGATTGGCTGGCCGTACTTGTCCACAAGGATCGACTGGATAGAGAGCTTGTTGTTCTCCGATTGGAGGAGGCTAGACAAGTCTCCGTTCACGGCAATACCTTGCAGGACCATCGCATTATTGGGAGCAACCTTGGTCAGATTTGCGCCCGAGGACACGGACCACTTGAAGATTCCCGTTTCCCATGCTCCCCCGGCCACGCCATACATCGCGTGGCCCCAGAAGGTGACTTCGTCGGTTGGATCGATCTCGACCGCGAAGTAGTCGCCCCAGCGATTGGTTCCGCCACCGCCATAGATACCAGAAGAGCTCTGGAGCACCACCGGAGCCCCAATTTGACCCAGTGGGTCGCTTCCCATTCTGGAGGATTGGCAGACTTCAGGATTGAGATTGGGGCCGCTTCGGGAATAGATCACCGCGATGTCGCCAGCCGCATTGGTGCTGACGGCCGGCATGTGAGTGGAGTTGCCGCTAGGAGCGACGATGTCGCCCGATTGTCTCAAGGTCGGATTTCCAGAACTTGGCCAGGAGCCGATCTGGAACTCATACCAGCGAACCTTCATTTGGCCCGTCGCGACCTTCGTGGTGTGAGCGGCCACCAGTCTGCCGCTTCGGAAGGCGCAATTGTAGAGTCGGCCGTCGAGACCGTCGAGGAACCGTCCCCCACCCGTTGGAACCTTTTCTGGATACTGAAACGCCGGAACAGGAATGTCCTTGCGGGTAATCGTCGGCGAAACGGCGGGGTTGGCAATCGCATAGAGCCGGATCGTCGTGGAATTCAATGCCGATGCGGCATACGAAATCGTCTGGGTAGGATCAGCGGTTCGAGAAGGCTGAATCGTCACAAAAGAATTCTCGACGACGCTATGCCCAGTTGCCGCCGCTCCGGTCAGCATCGGCGCCTTGGGGATGGTGATGATCTGGTTGAAAACGCCGCCACTGGCGAACGGGAACATATTGCCCGTGACAATGACGGCATCCTTGTTGAACCCGAAGCCCGGATAGTCGAGCCAGAAATCATTGCCGCCCTGCGAGACCTTGGCCTCGATGCGATACTTGTACCAAGTTCCATTGGGATCGCTGTCGTCTGAAACCGCGATCAGAACTTTGGATATCGAATTCGCGAAGTCGATTTCCAAGATCGCAACGAAGAACCGTCCGCTGCCCTTATCGTAAAAACACTTGGTGTCGCTGTAGACGTCGCCCGAAGCAATCCCACTGAAGAAGCCGGTGTTATCCATCGGCTGTTGGAAGGTTTTGACGCCGGTCGCCTTGTTGAAGAAGGCGATGTCCGTGTTCACGGCCGCGACGATGTGATTTGGGCCGACGGCCATATCCGGATCGGGCGGAACATATCCGGTGAATCCGATCCCCTTGAACTTCGCCTTCAGGGTTCCGCGAGGATTCGTGCCGACGTTGCCGGCAACGAGGGAGTTGCTCGGGCCAAGGAGCATCTGAGTGCTCTCATTTGGCGACGCTTGGCGGGTTTGATACTCGAGAGGGATTCGGATCTGCGGGCTGAAATCGGCCGTAGAAAATTGAACTGCGGGTTCAATAGTGATCGGTTTGACCTGTTGGGAAACGGCGAGAGTCGCCATCCCAACCATCAATACGGACACCGCGACATATCGCGAGAAAGTAGCTTTCATTGTGCTTAGAACTCCATGGAAACCGGACGTAGAGATACCTACCCCAAGTCTACTAGCATTGGCATGCAATCGCAAAGCTCATTTTGCGGTTCGAAGCTATGAATTGGTGATTCAAGTTAACAAAGAGCAGCCAGTCCCTGGGGAGGGATTGGCTGCTTTCGATGTTGTTGCCAGACGCGAAGTTTGTCCTAGAGGGACTCTCGAGTTTCCACGCGAACGAATCCCAGCTTCAACATGTAGGCCGAGGTCGTCGCTCCGCGTGGGACGCGTACCGGGCCTACTCCTCGGATGCCCAAAACAAGGGTCCCACCGGAGACGAAGTTGGTGAGGTCCTTTGGAAGGGCGATCTTCTCTTGCTTGACGCCGGAAGGTCGCAAGGCGAAGGCCTTGACCAGCACGTACTTGTTCGTCGAGTAGTTCCAGATGAACAACTGGCCCGCTGCCGACGAGGGTCCATTGGCCTCGACGAGCACTTGAGAGAGATTCAAGTTCGTGGCCGAGCCATTGAATCCGATCTGCACGTTGGCGCCCGCAAGCTGGCCTGGAGAAGCCTGCGCGGAGGAGATCACCAGGTCGGCCCCGTCGGTCGCCTGAATCTCGGGAAGGCCTCCGTTGAGGAACGAGCCGAACCACGCCGTGACCCCGGTCGCGTTGCTAACCGTGACGCTGCCAGGATCCATCGCGGAAACGGCTTTGAATGCATTGACTCGGCCAAACTTCGCGAAGTTGTTTGCGCCCACAACCGGGTCCGTCGTGGATTCCAATGCGGCGCGAATCTGAGCATTGGTCGTTCCAATGGGCGCGATCGACCATAGGAGGCCGACCACCCCGGCCGCCATCGGGCAGGCCATCGAGGTGCCGGTGTTGTTGCCATAGCCGCCAGGAAGAGTGCTAAGAATGTTCTCACCGGGAGCCGCGACGTCGACCCAGTCGGCGCCGAAGTTGCTGAATCCCGACTTGTGATCCGCCTGGTCGGTCGAGCCGACGCAAATCACGTTCGAGAAATAGGCCGGATAGAGGTGCTGGTTCACGTTGTCATTGCCGGCGGCGCCGACAAGAACGACGCCTTTGCCCCAAGCGTAGTTGACCGCGTTCTTTTCGGTGACGGATTCACCATAGGAGCCATAGCTCATCGAGATGACTTTGGCGCCATGGTCGGCCGCGTAAATGATCGCGGCGGCAGAAACGGCGTCGGTCGCGTTCGGGAAGATCTTGAGCGGCATGATCTTGCAGTTGTAGCCAGTGCCAGCAACACCTTTGCCGTTGTTTGTATCCGCGGCCGCGATACCTGCGGTATGGACGCCATGGTCGCCGTCGTAGGACGGGTCCGAGTCGTTGTCGGAGAAGTCGTATCCCGGAACCAGCTTATTCTTCAGGTCCTCGTGATTGAGGTCGATCCCGGTGTCGATGACCGCAATGACGACCGAATTCTTGCCTTTTGTGACATCCCATGCCTGTTCGCACTTGATCTTCTTCTGGCCCCATTGGCTGGCAAACTGAGGGTCGTTCGGAGTTGAAAGAAGCTCTTTCTTGAAATTCCGCTCCGCATAGGCGACGGAGGGCAGCGAGCCGTAATAGGCAAGCGCATCGTTCACCGACATGCCACTGGGCAACTTCACCTGATCGACAAGCAAATTGGGAATCCGGGCCTTGGTTTGGGCGCCGATCGCGGCGTTGGCGGTTGCCGCGGCATTGTCCACCACGGCCACGGAAGCGCCCTTGAATTTGACAAGGACCTCCGAAGTGACGAATTCGGCGTTTTGGGCAGCAGCGAAGCTACCGGCCAAAACAAAAACCAGGGCAGATAGCGCCCTTCCACTAAATTTCATGGTTCTGAAACCTCCCATCTGGCAAACACATCTCAACGCGCATTCGCGCGCGCACTATTCCCGACGCCGCATTTTACAGCAATCGTTCAGAAATCGGAAACAATTTCGGCGGGTACTTCATCCCAAGCGGCGAGTCGCCGCAAAGGTATAGTTTCGGTTATGCTGAACTTAGACC
>JADZBW010000245.1 GCA_020851885.1 Fimbriimonadaceae bacterium
TCCCTGTCTTCGCCCAAGCGAAGGAAGCAGCCAAGGACAGCTCTAACCTGAGCAACGTCAAGCAGCTTGGTCTCGGCGTGCTCATGTATGCCACCGACTATGACGACCTGTTCCCGCTCGTTCAACGATCTGAGCCGGCCTACACCGCCACTTTCGGAATCGCGACTTGGCAAACGGAATCACAGCCCTACATTAAGAGTTGGGATATCATGTTCCACCCCAAGAACAGCCGCGGCAACCCAACCTACAAGGTCTGGCAGCAGTTGCTGAACTATGGTGCGGTTCCCCGAGCCGCCAACCAGAACACCACCACCCAGGGCGGTCGCGACTATATGGTCAACGACACCTCCCTCGGTTCGTTCTCCCGACGCGTCTGCAACAGCCAGGCATGCCGCTACACCGGTATCTTCGGTATCGGCGTCGATGCAACCGGTACGGCTGGTTTCTATCCTGGCGGCGTCACAACTGCTTCCGTTCCTTCGCTGTCGCAGACTTCGATCGATCAGAATGCTTCGACGATCATGCTCTCTGAAGGCGCCATGTGGGACCTCTGGATGGGCTATGGCCTTGATGGAATTCTCACCTACGGCGTTATGTGGACCCCGCAGGACTACAACGTGCAGGGAATCAATTCCTACATGATGTCCGGTCCTCATGGACGCAAGGCTCCCAAGCCCCAGTCACCAGACGGCGCTTGCACCCCAACGCTCTGCAGCGGTATGACCTTTGGTATCGTCAACGGTATCAACACCTCGGTCTATGCTGACGGACACGCCAAGGCCCTCAACTATCGAGGCGGAGCGATGAAGGTCGCTCAGACGTCTGGCGGTTTCTGGGTTATCCAGAGCATGTGGCCACAGGGAGGGTTCTAGGTTGAAAAAGGGGCAGTTTGCCTTGTTGGCAATCTTGGCATTGATTTCGATCATGCTGATCGGTTGCTCTTCCTCGACCGAAACGTCGTCGGCACCTCCCGATCTTAAAGGGAAGCCGCCAACGGAGAATCCACCCGGAGTATCCGCAGGTGGCGCGCCTGCCCCCCCGAACGCAAACGTCAAGGCCAAACCTAACTAGTTGAACCCTTGAAAGCCAAAGCCCAGCCTTTTCGAAAGGCTGGGCTTTTTTGCTGCTCCAGACTCCTCCAGCGGGTATCGTTGACTCAGCATGTCCCAGCAAGCATTCATGCCGTCCACCGAGACTGTGTTCCAGAAGATTGGCGAGAACACCATGGTCGTCAACATGGGGCCTCAACACCCCTCGACCCATGGCGTCCTCCGCGTTATCTGCGAGTTGGAAGGCGAAGTCATCATCAAGTGCAAGTGCGTGATCGGCTACCTGCACACCGGCATGGAGAAGGAAGCCGAGTACCAGCAGTACCACAAGTGCGTCGTGATGACCGATCGCATGGATTATCTGAACGCCAACGGCAACAACTTGGCCCACGCGCTCGCCGTGGAAAAGCTTCTAGGCTGTGAGATTCCCAAACGGGCCCAATACCTGCGCGTCATTCTCGCCGAACTCAGCCGTATCGCTTCCCACTGCGTTTGGCTGGGCACCCACGCTCTCGACCTGGGCGCGATGACCCCTTTCTTCTACATCATGCAGCAGCGCGAACTCATTCTCGACATGTTCGAGATGTTTTCGGGCGTGCGGATGATGCCCTCATGGATCATTCCTGGCGGACTGCGCGGGGATATGCCGGTTGGGTTCGACAAGAAGCTCAACCCCTTCCTCGACACTTTCCTGGGCGAGCTGCAGGTAGTTGAGAACCTCCTTGTCGAGAATCCGATCTGGAAAGAGCGCACGATCGACGTTGGCGTTTTGACGGGCACCGAAGCATTGGAACTTGGCTGCAGTGGTCCGATCGCAAGGGCAAGTGGCGTTCCATTCGATCTCCGGCGATCCAACCCCTATAGCAGCTATGAGGACTTTGAGTTTCAAATTCCGGTGGGATCACAGGGGGACGTCTATGACCGCTTCCTCGTCCGCATTGCCGAAATGAAGGAAAGCGTCAAGATCATTCGCCAAGCGATGAACGGTCTGCCGGAAGGAGATTTCCGAACGAAAGATAGGAAGATCTCTCCGCCCCCCCGCGAAGAACTGGATACATCGATGGAGTCTCTCATCCACCACTTCAAGCTATTTACCGAGGGATACTACCCACCCGTAGGCGAAGCCTACGCGGGCATCGAAGGCTCCAAAGGCGAGTTGGGCTTCTATATCATCAGCGATGGCACGAACCGACCTTATCGCTGGCATGAGCGCCCCTCTTCCTTCATGAATCTGAAGTCCCTAGAGGTCCTGGGAGTCGGCAAACTGATTGCCGACGTGATCGCGATCATCGGCTCAATCGACATTGTTTTGGGCGAAATCGACCGCTAGCGATAACCCGACATCGCCCGTTTTCTTGTAGGCTATTGCCATGCATAAAGCAAGTGCAATGACCTTGACGGTCATCGTTGCGTCTACGTTGCTTGTCTCCTGCTCCGGTGGCCCCGACCCTGAGTCCAGCGTGGAGCTAAAGCGCGGTGTCCGGCTCCGCGTGATCACTTTGGTCGACGACATCAAGTCTGCGACTTTGGGGGCCAAAAGCCTGCCGGCTTTCCCAATTTCAGGGGACATCGCATGGTTCTCAAGCGTCCCGGCAAAGGAATGCCAACTTGTGATCGCCGGACGTCCCGACACCAAATTGAACTTGGAGCCTAACTACTGCTACACAGTCTTCGTCACCGGTGAGAGCATCGAGAACTTCCGCACACCTGATTCTTCCAAAGCAAGGACCACGCCGACGCTCAGCGTTCTCAATTCAACAACCGTGGCGGCAAAGGTGATCGAGCCAGTCGGCATCGGTACGGTTGAAGCGGCGACGCAAAGCGCAACGATGGCCGTCGCCATCGATGGTCCAATCATCGTGCAATCGGGGTCGTTGTCCCTGAAAGGCTCTGTCAAGTCGGCTCCAGACGGCCAATATACGGCCGTCGTGTACTCGGCGAACGGACAGGCGCAGCTCAAAGTCTTGTACGACAATCCACCGATGAATGTGGCTGGAGCTTCCAACCCCGGCTAAAGCCCCTTCAATGAGAAACGGCGGCCTTTCAGCCGCCGTTTCCATTTTGCCAGTGGTGGTTAACCAGAGGTCGGCGGATTGACGGGCAAAGGTTTGAAATCGCCCTTCTGCCCCGCACCCTCGCCTTTGCCACCCGCTTGGCCCAACTGATTTGCCGGCACCGCAGGTCCGGTGTCCTTGCTGGTGTCGTCAGCGGGACCGGAGCTACAGCCCTGCAGGATCACTGCCGCGCCCAGAAGGGCGATGAGAAGGTATCTCTTGGCCATGATCAGTCTAGCCCTGTCCAAATGCGTCTCGGTCGGGCCTGAAGTAGCATGGGTAGTACCAGATTGTCGTCGAA
>JADZBW010000246.1 GCA_020851885.1 Fimbriimonadaceae bacterium
CCCAATCCAAATTGATTTTCTGATCATCTTTGCTCCGCGTCGATGGCCGAAGTTAATCGCACTAACTAAACGGCTGCTAAAACCCTAACGCTCATTTGGTGGCAAAATCAAGCCGTGGTCGTCCCTTGGCGCATCGAAATGTTAGGCGGACTCTCTGTTGTCCAGGGAGAACGTCGCATTTCCAGGTTCCAAACTCAAAAAACCGGGGCGCTCTTGGCCTTTCTTGCATTGAATCACGCGAAGTCGCATTCACGCGAATCTCTCGCTGAAATGCTCTGGCCAGAAGGCGACCCGACCGCGATACGCAACCGTCTCAACCAAGCAATCTCATCCTTGAGAAGGCAGCTTCACCCCCCAGAATTGGGGCCTGGCTCCGTCTTGGTCACCGACCACCACTCGGTAGGAATCAATGCCCAAGTCGTGGTGAGCGATGTCGAGGAGTTTGAGCGAGAAATTCGCCTTGCCGAGCGCGCAAAGGAACCAAGCGAGAGACTTCAGCACTACGAGGCCGCGGTGAATCGTTACAAAGGCGAACTGCTGGAAGGCTATTTCGAGGAATGGGTCTTTGCCAAGCGGATGCAGCTTGCCGACCAAATCGACCAAGCGCTCCAACAACTCATCCGGGGCCATGTCGAAGCGAAGAATATCGACCGGGCGATCGAGTTTGCGCGCACGCGCCTGCAGATGGATCCTTATGACGAAGGGCCACACGTCATTCTCATGCGACTTTACTTGCGTGCCGGTCGGCCCAAGAGCGCTCTGAAGCAGTTCGAGGACCTAGAGCGAGCGCTCAAGCAGTTCGACGACGAGCCATCCGAATACGCCCTGAAATTCCGCGACCGAGCCGAGAATCTTCATAGCGAATCGATTTCCTCGGAGGACGATGAGGAAGACCTTCCCGTGCTCGCTCCTGTGCGGGCGATCGAGCCCCAGGCGATTCGCGAAGAACCTTCCACTTATCTTCCCCGTGTCGTCAGTTCCTTCATTGGCCGAGAAGCCGAGTTGAAGCTGGTTGTCGACTTGCTGTTGGAGAATCGAAGCCGGTTGGTCAGCATCTTGGGCATGGGTGGCTGCGGCAAGACCCGGCTGGGCATCGAGACCGGATGGCAGGTCGTGGACGCATTTCAAGGCAGGGTCTTCTTCATCTCGTTGGCGGGAATCGAGGAGATGGCCGACGTTCCGAGCGAAATTGCCCGCGTGGTCATCCCCGACCACTCCGGCCAAGACGACCCGCTCAAAGCCGCGATTGCCCACTTGAAGACCGTGCCCAAGAGTCTCCTCATCCTCGATAACTTCGAGCATTTGGCTGATGACGGCGCCTTCCTTGTGAAGGAACTGCTCAGCGGAGCGCCAACGCTCAGCATCCTGGTAACGACGAGAGTTCCCCTCAACCTCGAAGGCGAAACGCACTTGCTGCTCGCTCCGCTGCCCCTTCCTCAACACGATGGTGATTCCACGCTAAGGGACTTGGCAGCCAATCCTTCGGTGGCGCTCTTCATCGAACGCGCCCAGGCGGTCAAGGCCGACTTCCAACTTACCGAACGGACATGGGAAACGATCGTCGATCTGTGCCGGCAACTGGAGGGGTTGCCGCTCGCACTGGAACTCGCGGCAGGTTGGGCAAGGGTGATGACGCCCGGACAAATGCTGGATCAGTTCCGGGCGAACATCGACCAGTTGGCGAGTCGGAGAAAGGACATCAACCCTCGTCACCGATCCTTGCGAGCTGCTTTTGATGGCAGCTACAGCTTGCTCGACGACCATCTGAAAGACGTCTTCCTCCGGCTGACGTTCTTTGCGGGAGGATGGGATTTTGATGCGGCTCAGCACTTATGCCCGGGGCATAACGTGATCGACGCCATTCATACGTTGGAAGAGCGCTCGATGGTGTTCAGCGAGCCGACCGACCACCATGTTCGCTTTGGGATGCTGGAGACTCTTCGCGCTTTTGGTGACAACCTTGTGACGCCAGACCTGGTGGCAGAGTGTGGATGGCTCCACGCCGAGTGTTTCCTCGATCTCGCAGAAAGACCATTGCCGGACAACCAGTGGATTCCGCAGGTCAAAGCGGATTATCAGAACTTCGTTGCCGCCCTAAGGTGGCTTCAGGAAAGCGGCCATCGGTCGGAGTTTGCCCGCCTTGCCGTCGCTCTCTCTCGTTACTGGGAAGGACCGGGCCTCCTCGCAGACGGGCGAGAATGGCTCGATGCGGCGCTGGAACAATCAGATTCGCTCGATCCATTGCTGGCCGCTCGGGTAAAGGCGACGAGTGGGCATCTCGATTGGCTCGCTGGAGACTTCGATCTTGCGCAAAGCCGAGTCTCGGAAGCTCGTGAAGTCTTCCATCGCCTGGGTGCAGAGCGGTATGAAATGGAAGCCAATTTCCAACTGCAACAGGAGGCCCACCGAAGGGGTGATTACGAGGAGTCTAAGCGGCTCTTGGACGCGAAGCTCAAGCTCGCCATGTCTCTGCAGGACGAGCGCGCCAAAGCCCGTTGCTACCTCGCCATGGGCAATACCCTGATCGAGCAAGAAGAGTGGGAGTCTGCTCAAGACTACTACGAGCAGAGCTTGGAGTCAGGTAGGAAGATCGACGATGCAGACCGTATCGGAGCGGCCTTGGCCAATCTCGCAAGCCTGGCAATCTATCGGGGGCAATTGGATGCGGCTCGCAAATGGCTGGACGAAGCGGTCGAACAGATTAGACCCAGCGATCTGCGCTGGCGACCGGCGATGACCCTGATCGTGCAAGGAAGGCTGGAGAATGCGGCCGGGCGGCATGCGCAGGCAGCGACGATTCTCGCGATGGCCTACCGGATGGCCCACGACGAGAAGTTGGTTGTTTGGCGATTTCTGCTCAACTATGGATTCGCGCTCGCCGGTTTGGGGCACGTCAATGAGGCGATTCGGACCCTGGGCTATTTTGAAAGGTATCGAGAGCGGATCGGAGAGTCCCATCGAGGCATCGAAATGCGGACCTACGAGGCCCAACTCGATGAGTTAAGGCGACAGGTCGACCCTGACCGATTCGCGGAGGAATTCCAAATTGGAAGGAATATGGGGACGGATGAGATCGATAGGCTGATCGTTCGAACCGAGCGGATGTCTGTGGCCTTTTAGCGGTCCTTTAGCACCGATCCTGTAAGATCGGGCGAAATGCTCAACGTCGCGATTATCGGCTGCGGATTCATGGGGCGCATGCACGCCAATGTCTACGGACTCCTCGAGGGAGCCAACTTGGTCGCATTGGTAGACCATAAGCCGGAAAAGCGTGCAAGCTACTCGGACGACTTCGGCGTTCCCGCCTATGAGACGCTACACGAGCTCTTCGAGAAGCACCCTGACCTGGATGTCGTGGACGTTTGCCTTCCCACATATGAACACAAAGACGCAGTGATGGCGGTCGCGGCGGCTGGGAAACATGTTTTCTGTGAGAAGCCGATGGCGATGAGTTTGCACGAAGCGGACCAGATGATCGAGTCCTGCGCAAATCACAATGTCCGTCTCATGATCGGACACTGCATCCGGTTCTGGCCCGAATACGTGCTCTTGAAGAAACTGGTCGATGATGGTTCACTCGGCAAGCTACTATCGATCAACTTAACCCGCTATGGCGAATTTCCGACGTGGAGTACTGACAACTGGCTTGCCGAAGAGGGCAAGTCAGGCGGCGGAGTCTTGGATATGCATATCCATGACACCGACTACATTCACTTCCTTCTGGGCGAGCCGAGCACCGTCGCTTCATGGGGCAACGTCGACTATCGCGGCCCATCTCAAGTCTTCACCACCATGACCTATCCGGGAGGGACGATCGCCCATTTGGAGGGTGGTTGGAATCTGCCAAACCACACTCCCTTCAAGATGGCCTTTCGCGCGATTTTTGAGCGCGGAGCCGCAATCATGGACGGCGGACCGATGGCGATCTATGAAGACGGCAAGGAACCCGCAATCCCCGAGTTTCCGAAGATGCAGGCCGCTGGTGGCGGCAATATCTCCGACCTCGGTGGCTACTACCACGAACTTGCTTATTTCGTGAATTGCCTCTCCACCGACAAGGAATTCGAGATCACGACTCCGCAATCTTCCAAGCAATCGCTTGCAACGACACTAGAAGAGATTCGGCAGTTGAAAAGCCGATAGCGAGAAATGACCGATCGCAGCCTGCCGGCGGGCTAGTACCTCGCGACGGCATCGCTTGCATCCAGGGATTCGGCAAGCGCCCTATCCAACTTTCGGTCTTCAGATTGCCACTTGAGGTGGTCGACCGCTTTGCGGTCCGCCTTGCGAAAGGCTCGAAATGCCAAGATGCCAATCAAACCGGCGGCGATCGAGAGCCCGGCCGACACGGCAAGGTGGTGCCGCAATTCTGCGGCGTGTTCGCTCTTGCCATTGGTGGCCTTGATCTTTCGGTATCCAACGCGAGTGGCACGCTTGACGGCAGTGAGTCTGTTAGTCATTGGTTCGCTCCTAAGTTCTTCCCTATGACGACGCCGCTCAAAATTTCGCCCAAGGGACCCAATGCCCGCTACTTCAGATCACAGGCTATGATCAGAAATGCTCGAGGATGTCTCTCTTAGTCGCGCCGACTTTCTCAAAACCTTGGTTCTGGGTGTCATGTCCACCGGATCGGGTTCCTTGCTTGCAACGGAATCGGCACCAATGGTGGGTCAGGCAGCGCAACTCACCCTGGAAGACATGCGGTCGTTCGCCAAGATCGCCGGACTTACCATGACGGATACGGAGTTGGAGCAAGCGATGCGTTCGATTGCCAACGACCGCACCGGCTATGCCTCGGTTCGAGAGAGCGTCAAGGATTACGGCCTTGTGCCACCAAACGTCTACCGGGTTCCCGGAGCAGTCGATCGTTTGGAGGAATTCAAGGTTAAGGTCCAATGCGCAAGGGTGAACCTGAAGAAGCCAAATTCCGCCGAAGACATCGCCTTTCTGACGGTCGCCGAGCTTGGCCACCTTCTCAAAACGAAACAAATCAGTTCGACAGAACTTACGAAGATTTATCTGGAGCGGCTCAAGCAATACGGGCCCAAGCTGCTTTGTCTGGTCACGCTCACCGAAGAACTTGCCCTCCGACAGGCTAAACGCGCCGACGACGAGATTTCCAAAGGGAGGTATCGCGGCCCGCTCCACGGCATCCCCTATGGGCTCAAAGACCTGTTCGCAGTACAGGACTATCCAACGCAGTGGGGAACGGCGGCCTTTCGTGGACAAGTCATCGACAAGAATTGCGCGGTCTTTGAGAAACTGGAATTGGCAGGCGCCGTATGTCTGGCAAAGCTAAGCCTTGGGGCCCTCGCCATGAATGATAACTGGTTCGGCGGCCGGACCAAGAACCCCTGGAAACCGAGCGAGGGATCGAGTGGCTCCAGCGCGGGGTCGGCCAGCGCAATGGCGGCCGGGTTGGTGGCCTTCGCCATTGGCACCGAGACCAGCGGGTCCATCATGAGCCCGTCCCAGCGTTGCCGCGTCACCGGACTACGCCCAACCTTCGGCTCGATCAGCCGCTTTGGCGCCATGTGCCTATCCTGGTCGATGGATAAAGTAGGGCCGATCTGCCGAACCGCTGAAGATGCCGCATTGGTTCTGGGGGCTCTGGTTGGCAGGGATGATCGGGATTTCAGCTCGGTGGATCGGCCGTTCGGTTACCAGACGCCACGCGATCTCAAGGGATGGAGGATCGGCGTCCTTGGCGCCAAGGACTCGGAATTCGCCCTGCTTCTAGAATCGTTTGGTGCGATCCTGGGCGAATTCAAACTTCCCAAGGCAATTCCAGGACTTGGGGCCATTATCTCGGTCGAAGGAGCCGCGATGTTCGATGAGATTACGCGCGACGGTCGCCTTAATCTGGTCACCGAGAATGGCTGGCCCCAGGTTTTCCGGGCTGCCCGGTTCATTCCAGCAGTCGAGTTCGTCCAAGCTGAGCGAGCACGCACCCTTCTTTTCAGGGCCTATGAGGAGGCCTTCTCTGCATTCGACCTTGTTCTTGGCGCGGGCAGCGCGGGGGCAATGATCTACAACACCAACCTCACCGGTCATCCCCAGATCCATGTGCCGTTCAAGCCCGACGACAAGGGCGGTTACACAAGCTTCTCCCTTTTCGCCAAGCCTTTTGAAGAGGCCAAGATGATTGGAGCCGCCCATCTTGTTCAAGAGAAAACCCAATTCCACCGCCTCAGGCCCGACCTGAGCGCGGTCTAACGGAAACTCACATCGACCGTGCCGCTTCGACGACTCCCGCAACCTGACGTCGGTCGATGAGGTGATAGACGGACTCTTTTGGCAAGGAGGTCGGGGCGTATTCAATCTCTGGATTTCCGAGGGTCGATGAGTCGGTGACTTCCGCGAAAGGCGCCAGATGGAAGCACTTGCAACCGGTCTCCTTCAGGAAATCGACGATATTGTGAACCCGAAGTCCACCCGCGGGAAGGATTTCTATCCTGCCCGCCGATTGCTCGACGAGTGAGCGAATCAGCGGAATTCCATCGGAAGCGAACGCCCGCTGCCCACTGGTCAGCAGTCGTGTGAACCCAAGATCGATCAGTTGCTCCAGCGCCACCGACGGATCGGGGACCACGTCGAAACACCGATGGCAAACCTTGTCGGCACTTCCGGCAAGATCGACGAGCACCTTCATCCTCGCCATGTCGAACTTGCCGTCTTCGGTGAGCACGCCGAAAACAAGGCCGTCTGCCCCGTTCGCGATCAGCATCTCTGCATCGGCAATCATCGTCGCAAATTCTGCTTCTGTGTAGTCAAAGCCGGCGCCTCGTGGCCGGACCATCGCCACGATAGGAAGATTCACCCGGCGTTTGGCTTCAATGAGCGTTCCGATCGAAGGAGTCAGACCGCCGACCGTGATCGCTCCACACAGTTCGATGCGGTCGGCTCCACCGGCGACAGCCTGAATGCAATCGTCGACCGAACAGCAGACGATTTCAACGGGAATAGGAGCCATGCCTCGATATTAGCCCTGAACGAAGTCAGGCCGCTTGCGATAGAGAAGAAGCATGAGTCGAGCAATTGCGGCCTTTGCGCTTGGATTCGTAAAGCGCCGAGTCAGCAAGGGCAATGAGTTGAGCGCGGTTCTCGGTGTTCGCGCTGAGTGTCGAGATGCCGAAGCTTGCGGTGACTTGGCGATGAGGCCATGAGTGCTCTTCGATCGCCCGGCGATACCTCTCGGCGGCTTCAAAAGCGCCATGCTCCGGTGTCTCGGGCAGCACGATCACAAACTCCTCGCCGCCATACCGTGCCACAAAGTCGCTTTCTCTGGCGACATCGCACAAGATCTGCGAGACCCCTCTAAGCACTTCGTCTCCAGCGGGATGTCCGAAATCGTCATTGAATCCTTTGAACTTGTCGACGTCCAAAAGCAGCAGGGATAATGGGCGGCCCGATCGCCGGCTGATCTGAAGTTCCTTCTCCAATTCCTCTTGGAAGCTGCGGTGGTTCTTGATCCCGGTCAAGCCATCGATCGTCGCAAGTTCCTGCAGTTTTGTATTGGCCTTCTCTAATTCATCGTTCGCCTTTTCGAGTTCGAGTGCCTGTTCAGATAGAACGACCGTCTGCTCATTGGACCGGACGACCTGCATCATGATCATCTCCTGCTGCTGCCGGAATACGGTGATGTCGGTGAATCCGGAAACAGACCCAATCGGCTCGCTCTTGCCGGGGAGAAAGACCGGAGCCGCATTGACGCTGACCCAGATCGTCTCGCCGTTCGGTTTTCGCACTCCGTGGATAAAATTCACAACCGGTTCGCCCGTCCGAAATGCCCGAAGCAATGGATAGTCCTCTTCGCGTAATTCGATCGATTCCTCGTCCATACAGCCCCAACGGGGGTCCATGGATTCGCGACCCAGAACTTGGTCGATGGTCAATCCCAGAATCTCGGCCCCCTTGGGATTGACCATCTTGATGTCTCCATCCTCGCCCATGAAGGCAACGCCGCTTTGCATCGCATCCAACGTGGTGCGAAACAGCGATTCACTCTCTTCGATCCGACGGGCCTCTTGGCGGGCTTCCGTCACGTCTTGGAATGTTCCAAGGAGCCGTTTTTTGCTTAGATTGGGCTGACACGTGATCACACCGATCCGTTCCGAGCCATCCGCTCGATGGAATCGAAGCTCGTATTCCCATGCTTTGCCCGAAGCGCGTGCTTTCTTAATCAGGGCCCACAGGCTGGGAAGATCCTCCGAATGAACGGCCCGGACAATGTGTTTTAGAGTCGGCTTTGCCGAGCCATCACCAAGACCGAAAATCCGATACATCTCTTCGGACCACCAGATTGGCTTGCCCGAAGACATCGCCTGCCAACTGCCAATATGAGCGATCGCCTGCGCTTGGTTTAGCTCTTCATAGGCCGAGCGAATGGCCTCTTCGGCCTTTTTACGTTCGGTGAGATCGTGCCAAACGATGAGCATCGTTACCTTGCCGCTGAGGTTGACGGGAGTGAGGGTGACCTCGACTGGGAACGTCGTTCCATCGAGTCGCTGGTGGACCCATTCAAATCGGTGTCTGCCATTCGTCCGAGCAAGACGATCCATCAGAACCGATTTCTCGCTGCTGAGCGATCCGTCGCTTTGAGTCTCGGGGCTGAAATACGCCGGACGTTTGCCAATGACGAGGCTTCTCTCGGTGGCACCCAGCAACTTCAACGTGGCTTCATTGCAATCGAGAATCCCGTTTTCATTGGAAAGTAGGTGGGCAACCGACGACTGCTCGAATAGCACCTGGAACCTCTCTTGAGAGGCGAGCCGTTCGGTGATGTCGTTCAGGACCCAGATTTCCGTTGACTCCGTCAACGAGATACAGAGTTCGGCGTGGCGAGTATCGCCGTCCTTCCGCACGATGTCGATGACGCTGCTGATACCAAAGCCCTGAGCCTTTTCTGCCTCGTACCGACGGCGGGCCTCTTCCGATTTGCCTTGGTGAACCACATCGAACCAGTCATCGACAGTGTCGAAGTCGCGCCAGGTGTATCCGGTCAGGTCCTCGATGTACTTGTTGATGAACACGCGGCCATTCTCGACCAGAACGGCCCCAACAGGCAGTTCCTCGACCATCGAACGGAACCTCCGTTCCGAGGATCGAACACGCTCTTCGGCATGGCGCTGCTCCGTGATATCCACCAAGGAGCAGACACCGCCGTTGATGTTCCCTTCGGGGTCCTTCAGCGGAAATGCATTGAACTGCACGAGCCTCGATTCGCCATTGGGTCGGCGATTTCGCCGTTCGATGTTGTAGAGATAGGCTCCCTGAAAGACGCTTTCGATTAACTCATCGGATTCGGATTTGGTTTCGCCGAGGGATATCAGCGTGCTCATCGAACGCCCCAGCGACATGGATGCTGGGATGCCGAACAAAGCCTCTGCTTCGCGATTCCATTCGAAGATCGTCCCCAGCGAGTCGAAGGTCAATGTCGCGATCGGCAAGCCGGCAAACAACTCTTCGAATCTTGCCGCCGAGAATCGGCTCAGCCTGACCATATCGTCGGACTTGATCACCGCTTGGTTGAGCGCCTGCTGGCTCTCCTGGAGCGTCTCATTTTGCGCCGACAACTCCAGCTTCATGTCTTCAAGGTCGTTCTTCTGCTTTTCGAGCTCGGCCACAGAATTCTGGACCCGTCTCATCAGCGGATTCAAAATCAGCTTGCTCACGGAGAGCAGGAGAATGAGCATGGATACGAAGGAGAGGAGGCTGATCCATTGAAGAGTCGCGGCTCGGCTTCGGTGGAATTCTTCAAGCGACCTAACGACGCGCTCTTGGGCATAGCTAAATGACAGCTGAATTTGGTGAACCCGCTCCGGGGTGGTATCACCAACGCCACCCCGGACGATGGTTTTTCGCGCAATCGTTTGCAGCAATTGGCGTTCCGGCGCCGCTGCGAGCATCGACTTTGATGCATCCTCAGCATTTTGCAGCTTGATGTAGTTGGCTATCTTCTCGTGGTTCAACTTCCAATCGGCAAGCAATCGAGTCAGCATCTCGACGGATTGCTCTCGTTGAGCCGCATCATTCGTTAAGTGCGAAGCATCCGAGATATGGTGCGCCACGCGTTCGCTGAGCGAGCCTTCGCGCGCAGCAGCAGACATCACCTCGGAATCAACCTGTTGACGCTGGGCGACGTCATTGGTGAGCATGAGGCCGGCGAAGTAGAGAACAACGAGCGCCGAGAAAGCCAACCGAGCGCCATTGGTCAATGCGCGCAGCCCATGCCCATGATTGGATTTCGCCGATTCCGACGCGAAGCTAGCCACCCACAAGAATCATCGGCATGGGAACTTGGTAGCCTTCCACTTGTCCCCAAAATTGGGGACAAGAAGTCCAACAAAAATGCTGTCGGATTGAATTTAACTTTCAATAGAATGCTGATAGCGTAATTTTAGTGCAAACATGGAAACTCCCGCTCATACAGAATTGGCAACATTTGCCGCCGGATGCTTCTGGGGTGTCGAACTGGAATTCGGCGCAATCGACGGCGTACTCGCGACCCGCGTTGGCTATACCGGCGGAGTCCTAGATGACCCGAGCTACGAGGATATATGCGATGGAGACACTGGCCACGCGGAAGCAGTCGAAGTTACATTCGACCCAACTGTGGTTTCGTATGACCATCTCGTTCGAGAGTTCATGGATCTCCACGATCCGACGACCTTGAATCGTCAGGGCCCGGATGTAGGTGATCAGTATCGGTCAGCCATCTTCACTCACTCCGACGAACAGGTGGTAACCGCCAATAGAATCATCGAGGAACTGGGCGCGAAAGGGGAGTACGACACTCCAATCGTCACCGAAGTCGTTCCCTCCCGCAGATTCTGGGAAGCGGAGGAGTATCACCAAAAGTATCTGGCGAACCGCGGAATCGCCTCCTGCCATATTCGCCGAAAGTAAACTAGCTTCGTGCCCCAGAACTACTTGTCGTTCCCGATTCGCAGCGACCGTCTGACCATGACGGCTTCGATTTCCGAACGCGTATTGCATCGCACGACCGAGTTTCAGACGATCGATATTCTGGATACAGACGCGTTCGGTAGAGTGCTGTTGCTCGATAACCATATCCAGCTTACAGAGCTGGATGAGCATGCTTACCACGAGGCGCTCGTACAGATCCCATTGCTTTCCTTGCCAAACCCCAGAACGGCATTGGTGATCGGTGGTGGAGACGGCGGAGTTTTGCGAGAACTGGCCAAGCATGCGTCGATCGACCACGTCGACATGGTCGAGATCGATCCGGGAGTGATCGAGGCAAGCAAGGAGCATTTGCCGTTTGTCAGCGATGGCGGATTCGACGACCCACGCATGCATGTGCATGTCGGCGATGCTTTTCCCTTCGTGAAATCTCCTCCACGCCAATACGACCTCATCGTCGCGGACTCCACCGACACCTACGAGGAAGAGGACGGGGCTTTGAGCGAGATGCTCTTTTCCGATGAGTTCTATCGTGACTGCCTTGCCGCGCTCTCTGAAGATGGCGTTTTGGTGACCCAGGCCGACAATCTTCTTTTCTGCCCGTACTCTCTGGAAAGTATCAAGGCGACGTTCGATCGCGTGTTCCCGCTGACCGGAGACTATCATGCCATCATCCCTTCGTTCGGCGGATTCTCAGGATATTGTTGGGCAAGCAAAGGTCGGAGCATCGGCGGAGAATTTCCGACGGAAAGAGCGTCTTCGATCCAACTTCGCTATCTCAATGAAGCGACTTGGAAGTACGCGTTCTGTAAACTTGCGTTTTAGCACCGCACTTTTGCCGAGGAATTTCGTTCAGACTTCTGAACGTTCGCCCCGCAAAGGCAAGATTTGACTCCTAGGAGGATTCGATTGAAACTCAAAGCAATATTCCTTGTCGCAACGCTGGCTTTCGGCGCTGCGGCCTTCGCCCAGGTCAGTGGCTCCAGCCAAGGTGGTCCTAAGCGCGTCGGCCCTGGCGCCCAGGGTGGTCCCGGCGGTCCCAGTGGACAGATGCGCATGCGCACTCCCGAAGAGCGTGTCGAGAGACTGTCCAAAGCGCTTAACTTGAATGCTGATCAGAAGAAGAAGATCCTTGCGATCTACAAGGCTTCGGGCGACAAGGGCAAGGCCCTCTTCGAAGACAAGAAGATGACGCAAGAGCAGAAGCGAGCTGCATTCGATAAGATGCGCGAAGAGAATGCCAAGAAGATCAAGGCCGTCCTCACCAAAGACCAGGCTAAGAAATTCGATGAAATGCGCCAACGCGGCCCCGGTGGACCGGGCGGTCCCGGCGGCATGGGTCGACCAGGTGGCACCGGCAAGGGTGGCCCGCCTGCGGGCGGTAAGGGCGGATCTGGTAAGGGCGGCTAGATTCACTTCGACTTATGTCGAGCCATGGGTTTTGTCCACTAGCAAATTCCATATCGAACAGAAAGTCCAAAGAGCGGCCGAGGTTTGATCCTCGGCCGCTCTTCCTTTTGGGCAGAGGTCCTGCCCGGGGAACTTGAAATTGGCAGGCGGGCTTTAGGTTCATAAGGGCCGGTAGGCCGGTTCTCAACATGAGAAAGAAAGATCGACCATGGGAAAGGTAGTCAAGTCAACGGAAGAATGGAAAGCCGAGTTAACCGATGAGCAGTATCACGTGTTGCGGGAAAAGGGTACGGAGCGGCCGTTCACCGGCAAATACTGGAATGTTAACGAGGACGGCGCCTATGTTTGCGCCGGGTGTGGCAATGAACTTTTCGGTAGTGAGACCAAATTCGATTCCCATTGCGGCTGGCCCAGCTTCTATGACGCTCGCGAAGGCGCCGTAACCTTTCACGAGGACGTGAGCTATGGCATGCGTCGAATCGAGGTCACTTGCTCACAATGCGACGGCCACCTGGGACATCTGTTCGATGATGCGCCGCAGACTCCAACGGGGCAACGATACTGCATCAATTCGGCGAGTGTTACCCTGCGCAAGAGGGAATCGCCCGCTTAGGGTGATCGAACTCGCGAGCGAAGAAGGAAATCGCCAATCGAAGTCGAAGTTGGAGATCATGTGGACCCACTCCGCCCGAACACTGATCTTCAGCCTCGCCATGACCCTTGCCCTCGTCGGATGCAGCGGGGGAGCAAAGCAGGCTGAAAGCACGACCGGAACCTCAGCTGGCACGGCTACGACGGGTTCCGGCTCGGAAGGCACGCCCAAGAAGGACAAGCTCAAGATCACCGTCATCGCCAAGAGCAACAACAACCCCGTTTTTCAATCTGCCAGGGTGGGTGCCGAAGCGGCGGCCAAGGAACTTTCCGAGTCGACGAAATGCACGATTACCATCGATTGGCGCACCCCAGACACCGAGGACGGTCAGCTTCAAGCTCAGCGAATCGCCCAAGCGGTTAATGAAGGTACCGACGCGATTCTGATCTCCTGCTCCGATGCGAGCAAAGTCAAAGGGGCCATCGACGAAGCGGTCGACAAAGGCGTGCCGGTCATGACCTTCGACTCCGATGCTCCAGACTCCAAGCGTTTTGCCTTTTACGGTGCGGACGATGCGGAGTGCGGCAAGCAAGTGCTCGACGAGCTGGCCAAGCTCAACGGCGGCAAAGGAAACATTGCCATCCTCGCCGGCAATCAAAATGCGCCCAATCTCCAGAAGCGCGTGCAGGGTGTCAAGGATGCAGCGAATGCCTTTCCGAACATCAAGATCGTGGACACCTTCTACCATGTCGAGTCCCCGCAAGATGCGACCTCCGCGGTCATGAATGCCATGAACGCGAACCCTCAGATCGACGGGTGGGCGATGATCGGGGGATGGCCACTGTTCGCACCGTCGCTGCTCAAGGACCTTGATCCGGCCAAGGTGAAAATCGTGGCGGTCGATGCCCTCCCCGCGGAGCTGCCTTATGTCGATCGAGGCCTTGCCCCCGTTCTCTTGGCTCAACCGACCTATAACTGGGGCTACAAGTCAGTCGGCATCATCGTCGACAAACTCGTGCTCGGCAAGGAAGTATCGGCGATCAACAAGATGGACCTGCAGCGCGTCTCCAAGGAGAACCTGAAAGAGTGGGCGAAGCAGCTTAAGGATTGGGGATTCACCGACGTCGACGCTAAGTTTCTCCAATAACGAACCTGTGCGACAGCATTCTACGTCCTGCGGTTAAGGTCGAAAGGCATGGATGCAAGCGATATGGTCGGTGGGCTGCTGATTGCGGTCTCGAGCGGGGTCGTTCTCGGGATCGCTGCCCTGCACATCATGTATAAGACGATCGACGGGGATATCCCCGTCGCCATGGGCTTGGGGTCGCTCGTCGCGATCGTTGGCGTCTTGCTGATGACGGCACGCCCACCACATCCCGCGGTCCCCGCCGTCGTCTTGGTCGTAGCACTGACGTTAATGGCATTCTTCCCGTTCGCTCTAAGCCAGCTGGACAAGGCGGACTTGAACAGCTTCGACGTCGACCGGTTGGAACGTTCTTTTACGGCGCTCAGGGAACGCCCCGACAACTTCGCAAGTAAGTTAGAGGTTGCGGCAGCCCTGCATTCCCAGGGCATGGTCCACCAGGCTATCGCCATTGCAAGTGCGGCATTGGACACGATCCCAGACGAACGAGATATGGTCACGAACCGGTCCTTGCGAGACCAGTTCCGTAACGAGGATTACAAAGTGAAGCAGTGGATGCGTAACGCAGGCAAGGTTCCCCTGATGGCGGACCACTTGCGATGCCGAGCCTGCAATCACGAGAATCCCGTGCAGGCCATCGTCTGCGAACGTTGCGGTAATTGGCACCTACTCGATGCGGCCAGGCGTGGCGACAACCGTCCGCGCGTCATCGGAAAGCTCGTGCTTGCTTGGGGACTCCTGGCCCTGTTTCTGGTTGGTTCAGCTTCGCTTGGGCTTTCACTCAAAGGCGGGGTAGGAATTGGCGTCTTTGCGATAGCCCTGGGGGGCCTGGGTGGAACGCTCTACTTGCTCTTTCGCCCGCCATTGCGAGTCTAACGCGGCGCCCCGATCACCCTCGGATTCGGCTGGCGAACTGCCATCACCTTCCGCTCGGCCTCCATGTACATGCTTAATCCAATCGCGATTGCCGCCGCGATCACTACCAACAGCGCGCGATCCCGTTGCTCCTCCGGCGGAAGCGCCGAGTCAAGGTCGCGTTCTTGGTGTCGGATCCATCTGAATGTCGCCATCGGTGCCTCTATTGGGAGCATTCTGACTCCCACCTCAACTAGGGCATGGGCGGCCCACTGCATTTCGAGACTGGGCGATGGACCCGTACCGCTCAGTCCGGGAACCTGGGACTTCTA
>JADZBW010000247.1 GCA_020851885.1 Fimbriimonadaceae bacterium
CCATGCGCTGGGCCGATGGTCGGTTGCTCATGCTCGACCAGCGGATATTGCCAACCCAAGAGACTTGGTTGGAATTCACCGATTTCCATCAAGTCGTGGAGGCGATTCGGGACATGGCGGTGCGAGGAGCCCCGGCAATCGGGGTCGCCGCAGGATACGGGATGGCCCTGGCCGCCCAATCGGGTTCGGATCTCGGGGGAGCGAAAGAAGCGCTCGCCGGTTCCCGACCCACCGCCGTCAACCTCTTCTGGGCTCTCGATCGCATCATGGCGCTTCCCGACAAGTCTTACGAAGCCGTCCTCGAGGAGGCTCAAAGAATCGAGGAAGAAGACCTGGCGATGAACTTGAAGATCGGGGAGTTTGGATCTAGCCTGATTCAACCCGGTTGGAACGTCCTGACCGTCTGCAATACCGGCGCATTGGCAACGGCGGGGCATGGCACCGCCCTTGGAGTTATCCGAACCGCACATTCGCAAGGCAAGGGAATCCATGTCTATTCCTGCGAAACCCGACCCCGCCAACAAGGACTTCGACTCACCGCCTATGAACTCGTCAAAGAGGGGATACCCTTTCACTCGATCGCCGACGGCGTTGCCGGGTCACTTATGCGAAGCGGCAAAGTGGATTGCGTCATCGCGGGCGCGGATCGCATTGCCGCCAATGGCGATACCGCGAACAAAATCGGCACCTACTCCCTTGCCGTCTTGGCCCATCATCACGACATTCCTTTCTACATTGCCGCTCCTACCTCAACCCTCGATCCGACACTTCCCAACGGCGGTCTGATACCGATCGAAGAGCGATCGGGGACGGAACTGACCCACATCGAGGGCGTCCAAGTCGCGCCCGATGGCTGCCCGGTCTACAATCCTGGATTCGATGTAACCCCCGGGAGCCTGATCACGGCGATCATCACTGAACAAGGCGTTTTCCAAGGACCCTATGATTTCTAATCCCAGACCATCTGAACTTCCCGGATCCCAACAACGGCGTTTGATAGAAGGATGCGGCTCGCCGCTCTAAGGTCTTGAACGGGAATCCGACAAAGCTCGACATCAGCGTCGAGCATAAAGCGCCAAAGGCCGATTCCGGCCAGACAGCCTGAATCCGGGTCTGGGCTAAGCCACCGACCGTCGAACTCCGCAATGAGATTGCCATTCGTGAAGCAGACGGCTTGCCCAAATTCGTTGAGCAGAAGAACCTCGTCGAGAGTGGGGGCATCTGACCTAAGTTCGTTGAACAGTGAGCGATCGGTCGTCTTGTGCCTCATGCGTGGATCGGTCGATTGGATCGGGCGAGAGGCCAACTTGGCGGTCAACTTCCGATCTTGAAGAACGGAAAGCGTCTGTTCCACATTTGCCTCACCCCGACGGTTTAGGGTCAAGCGCAGCTTGCCCGCTCCGTCGATGCGCGGTTGCCTTGGCAATGCGAGGGCGGACAGGATCCTTTCTCGATCAAAAGGGATGTCGAAGAAGCCAGCCGAGTTCTGCAATCGCTCCAGATGCTTGGCCAGTTGGGGCGAATCGGGCAACAGGGTGTCTGGCATAGACTCCAGAAGCGCCCATTCCGGAGCAGAAGAGGTCATGACGTTTGCCTTGGCAAGGCACTCCTGAAACTCCGAGTCCATCTCTGAGTCCCACACCACTCCGCTGCCGATCCCATAGTCGCCCAATCGTTCCCGCCCCACGAAAAGTGCGGTCCGAATGCCCACGCTGAAGGCCGCCTTGCGATTTGGCTCCATCGTTCCGATCGCTCCGCAGTAGATGCCCCTCGGTTCGACTTCCAGCCTAGCGATGTGGCGGCAAGCCGCAACTTTTGGTGCGCCGGTGACGGATGCCGGTGGAAACACATTCCGGAAAATCTCAAGCGTGGGTTTCTCTACCTCGGCAGTGACGGTCGAGGTGACCTGGAGAACCGTGCGATGTTCCTCGACCGTAAGCAAGCCGGTTGCTTGGATGGAACCGGTCTCAGCGATCCGACCCAAATCATTTCGGACCATGTCGACGATCATGATATTCTCCGCCATCGTCTTCGGATCGGTCCTCAGCCACCGGATGGCCCGATCCCGGTCGCCTTGCGAGCCGTCGTAGGTAGCGGTCCCCTTCATCGGCCGCATCTGAACTCTAGCACCGTCGCGCTCGAAGAGAAGTTCTGGAGAGAGGCTCACCACTTGCCAATCTCCACCATGAAGATAGGCGGCATAAGGAGGTGGATTCACCCCGCAAAGGGAGCTGAAGAGGCGGATCGGGTCGTCGTTCGCTTCCACGCCGACCTTGAATGTCAGATTGGCCTGGTAGATCTCACCTTCCTCCAGGGCTCGCCGGGTTTCACCGAACATCTCCTGATAGGCTTGGTGCGTCCCGGGGGCCAAGTCGAGCGTTGCGGGAGCCCCCAGGGAAACCGGTTCAAGCTCCCGGCAGATGACCGGTGGATTGGGATAGAGGGCAAACCACGCGAGAATGGGCCAAGTTGGCGTCCGCACCTGGATGTTCCCGTCGAATGCCGGGGCCGCTTCATAGGATAGGAAACCAACCGCATACCCACCCGACTCACTCCAAGCTTCGGCTTCGGCCACGACCGCCTCCACATTATCGAGTCGAACACTTTGGACGGTTTTGGCGGGATCACGAAATAGCTTCCAACCAGCCTCCCGGTCTCGAACGATCGCGACACCATGTTGCGCCGCGTCCAGAGGCAAGAAGAAGTCGGGCGTCACCCCACGATGTAACCCCAAAACGACGATGGCCCGCCCACAAGTGGGCGGGCCATCGACATCGCAAATCAGAAAGCCCTAATCCAGGGCCTCCCTAAGATCTTCTGAGGACCGCCATCCTTCGCGCATCACCTGGGCTCGCTTTGCCAAGTGGTGCTGGGCTTTGAGTGTTATCTTCGCCGGCTGCTTGGCGGCGCTCCGTACCGCCTTAGCTGATTTCTGCAGCTGCTCGTTCACCCACTCACGGGTCTCAGTGACCTTCAACAGGAAGCGCTGGCGTCGACGCCACGCCCGATCTCGGTTTGTCATCACACTTAACTCCTCGGACGGATTTGATTTACGATTTACTCGTATCATCACTATTATCGGACCGATTTTCCGAAATGAACGTTGCCTTTTTGAAGTATCCGGCTATTTTTTCTTGCCCCGCTTCAGGAGCCTTAAGGCCAGAATCAGCGCAGCCAATATCCCGATCGAACTGGCGATCAGGAACGTCGCGGATTACGACGATCGGACGACTCGGGCGTTCTTATCGAACACCGGATCTCTCACGAGTTTTCCATCCTCCACCTTCAGCACTCGGTCATTGACCCGATCATAGACTCGCGTGCCGTCTTTCCAGGAAAGGGTAAAGGCGAATTTCTCGGGCAGATCCTGAAGGTTGGTTACCTCGTATGTCTTCTTTGCCAAGGATTGGCTGTCACCGACCCGCATACTGCCAACGATCACTTTGGGAAAAGTCGTCCCTCTAAACTCCGCCCACTCCGTCACTTCGAACGCTGCCTCGTCCGAGGCACCATAGGCAATTCGGGTAAGGCTCCAATTCTTGGCCGGGTCAAACGTCAAGGCCACCGGCGCAGTTCGGTATGTTCCATGAACGATCACCCGACCACTTCGCGCACCCTCGACTCGCGCGTCATCCACGTGTTCGAGAAGCGCGTCGACGGCATAGCCCTGTTGCCAGTAGTTGAAACTTGGCGGCAAGTCATCGATATCTCTCAGCTTCTTGATTTCGCCCATTTGCAGCACGGGGTCGGCCGAGGTGACTTCGCCGTTCTCAAGCAGCCAAGACCTGTTGACGGGCGGGAGGCCGTTCAAGTCATCGCCATAGTAACTGTCCGTCTCATAGCGAAATCGGCCGTTCGAATAGGCAATGCGGTACTGTCGAACGCCGTTCCGGTCTCCCCAGGACAATTCGCGTTTTTCCAGTCGACGGGGAGTTCCCCCTACTTCAACGGTTTCGAGAACCGAGGCAAGGTACGGAGGCACCGCCATCCTTGCCTTATGGACATTGGCTCGGATGCTCTCCATCGACTGAGCCGAGCAGAGGCAGGGAACGACGGTGATGCAAAAACCGGCAATCCAACTCTTAACAGCCATATTCCCAATACTCGCTGGTTGTAAATGGGCCAAAACAGGGCGTGATGGCGTAATACTGGTCGAACCTACAAAGCCTGTATGTTTCAGTACAATTAGCCCCTGTGCCCGCCGGGAAAGCCGGATCGCAACTCCCATGCGGATACCAAGTCGTAAAGATGAGACCTGTCCAACTACAACCGGTCGTATTATCACATGCATCATGATCGATGCAATGGCTGTCGCCATAGGTCTTTGGTGCCGGATAGGATCCTGATCCGGTGGTCACCAGCCAGCAAGCAACGAGAGCTGTCGCAATGAGGACGGCTAGTACGAAGTCAATGACAAATCTCATCAGTTACCTCCATCGGTACGTTGTGTTGAGCCTGAAGCAGAATTGGAATATAGAGCCAAGCACGCAAGCAAGAAAGAAAGGCCAAGCGACACTTCTGGAGAGCTTTTCAAAAGGGGTCCAAAGCAACTGCAGGGAACGGGAGAATGATCGACGGCCCGCCACAAGTTGTAGGACACCAGGGAAACTGAGAGAAGCAGAGCGATGAGGCTCCCGATCCTTTGCAAACCACGATGGACTATTGATATCGCAGCGGCAACTTCACAACCCACAAATAATGGACCAACTACGTACACAACAGTTTTTGGCCAGAGAGTCGTGAGTTCGATCGCGTCGAGGTAATTCTGAAACGCAAATAACTTGGCCAATGCAGCAAGACCAAAAGCAATACGGACGAGCCTGAAGCTCCACAGTCCCCAATATTCTCTGGTCCCCGATCGCATCTCGATCATATAGTATCCTAGGATCGGAGAAACTACAAGCAATGTGACGAACAATCATCTTACGGATTCATAGAACATGAGCGTATTCCCATCCGGGTCGAAAAAAGTAGCCAGTTTCACCATCCCGTCGTATTCACGCGTCGGACCGTCGAATCGCACACCCTTCGCCTCCAACTCGAAACGAGCCGCATCGATCGATTTGACACCCCAAACCAAAGCTGGACCTTTGACCTCCGGCCTCTCGACCTGCGAAAGATCCAGCCAGACGTTGTCGATTGGAGTTGAGAGATAGCTCATTCCCATCTCCGGGCTCTCGAACACGACTTCAAAGCCAAGGTTCTCCACATACCAAGCCGCTGATTGTCGATGATCGCTCACCGAGACCGAACACACGAGTTTCCCACTAAAACCAAGATTTGCCATTGCTTCACCTCCAATACGAATGCATTGATCGTATATTATATAGTAGATATATCAAAGTAGTGTCCAGATTGTCGGAAATCAGAACGGTTTTGGAATGTAGCCAGTGGGCGACATGGTACCGATACTCGCTTCCCGTCCTCGCGGAGCTGGAGCGTGATGGAGGCTGCAAGTTCATCACCCTCATTCG
>JADZBW010000248.1 GCA_020851885.1 Fimbriimonadaceae bacterium
GCGCCAAAAGCTTGCCGATCCAGGGTCCGAACTTAAAGCCATGGCCGCTGCAGGCGCTTGCAAAAAACCCGCGCTCGCCAATACGCCCGAGCAGGAAGTCTTCGTTCACCGTGCTTGTGTAGACGCATCCTTTCGCAACGATGACTTCTGGTTCTTCGATTCCGAATCGCCGTCGCGCCGTCTCCAAGATGAGTGATCGATGATCGGTTTCGGGAGTCCGGTCCAGGTCGGAAGTCGCGATCTGGCGTCCATGCGCGTGGACGCCAATCTTGATGTCGCCCCGGTCTGGCTCCGTTGGAAAACCATACATACCCAGGGGACCCTCTTCAATCCAAACGGGGCCATCTTGCGGATGGTCGAGCGCCAGATAGGCGAATGTCTGAAGACTTGTTTTGACGGGAACGTCGACGAAGTTGCGAATCCAGGGGCCTGGACACACGACGAAGGCATCAAAGTCCTGCTCGAGTTGCTTCCATTGGACCGGGTGGTCGGGGAGAATGACGCCCCCAAGTGAGCGGAAGACCTGGAGGTTCGCCATGATGGCACCGGCGGCATCGACCCATCCTGCGTCAGGCGTGTAAATGGCGACTTCGTCAGGGGTCAAGTGGAGATCTGGGAATTTGCGTTTGGCTGACCTGGAGTCCAGAATCTCATGGGGCACGCCGACCTCGGCAAGTCCTTTTGCGACCATCAGCATATCGCGTGCTTGTGCGTCGCCAAAATACGCCAAACCCACTTCATGAAGGAGCTTCACATCGGCATGCCGCTCCAATTCCGACCATAGGGGGTATGCCTCCGTCATGCATTGCGTGTAGAAGGCGTCGGGATAGGCCTTGCGAACGATCCGAGAGTTGCCGTGCGAACTGCCCCGATCGTGACCAATTTCGAATTGCTCGAAGAGGGCGACGTCATGTCCCCGAATGGCGATGTATCGCGCGGCGCTCGATCCACAGATTCCCGCTCCGATTACGGCGACCTTCACCGTTTTCCTCTCGATGGTCTCCGCATAATGGGTCAGTTTGACAAACAAAAACGACCTTCCTGCTGAATTGGCGGGAAGGTCGTGGGAATAGGTGGTCCGTTATTCGGCGGCCGGGGCTTCCGCGTCGGCCTTCTTTGTGGCCTTCTTGGCGGCCGGCTTCTTTTCCGTGCCTTCGGACTTCTTTGGCGCGGCCTTCTTGGCGGCGGGCTTTTCGGGGGCGGGGGCTACCACTTTCTTTTCTGGCTTGGCGCCCTGTTTGGCTTCGCGGATGGCGGCCTTGATGGTCTGCTCTTTGCGATGTCTTCGCTGTCGGATCTCTTTGTTCTTAACGCGCATATTGCTCCTAGTCGCCCTTGCAAGAGCGTAGTGCCCAATAGGATACCCCTGTGGGCGTTGGGCGGTCGGTTTGCGGATTACGGTTTAAGAGTTACGCTTTAGATAGTCAGGCAGCTTGTCTAACGTTCTCCAGATTCTGTGACACGGTTTCGTACAGTGTTCGGCCTCCGTTTCGGCAGCCAAGATCGGGCCTGTGGACGTTGCCTTGGTTGGTTTTTGTTTTGAGAGATCACGCGAGGTACCCTCCCGAGCATGATCTGGATGCAAGGGCTGGTCTGCTTTGCTATTTGGCTTGCCTACGGACTGGTCCAAAGTCGGCGTTCGGAATTCATCCGCGCGAAGGTCGAGGGCATGTCCCGAAGCGCCCGTGTTCGCAGTGGAGTTGCTTCCATGATCTTGGGGGCGACCCTTCTCTTTGCCGCCTTCTTTGGTTGCATTTACGCCGGAGGGTTTACCGCACAAGGGCTTGCGATCTGGGCCTGGTTTGTCCTCGCCGGATGCGGGTTAGCCTTCGTCCACGCTCAAACGATGTCGATGGCCCTGCTGGTCAGTCTGGTGCAGGATAGCGTAACATCAATGCCGCCTGCATCGTCTGACCAGCAGACGCCGAATACCTCACAATAAGGAAAATCATGAAGCACCTCTTGCTTGTACTCGTCCTCGCATTCTCTCTTCTGGGCATTTCCGTCGCTCAGGACAGTGAAAAGGTCAAGATCGCCAATGCGACACTCGAGCGCATGCGTCAGCTGGATCTCTTGAACCAGTTGATCCCGTTGGTCATGACCAAGGAGCAGATCCGGAAGCTGCTTCCTGCGATTGAGAAAGCGCGACGCGACGTCAAGATCCAGCAGGCCGAAGAAGCGGATCTGATTGGCCGTGATGCGGCTCGTGTCCAGAAAGCGGTGGAAGATGGCATCAACAAGGGCGACGTGCCGGATATCAAGTTGCTGAAGGATCTCAATGCGCTCGTCCGGTTTATGAGCATGAAGCGCGATGCAGTTGCCGCAGACAATACCAAAGACGTGATGACCGCCATGAAAGCCACTCTGAATGCCGGACAACTGAAGGCGGCCGGTAATTCGTTGAATCCGCGAGTCTACGAAACCAAGGTCAAGCCTGAAGAGATGAAGGACGACGATCGGTTGGAACTGTTCGTTCGCGAGATCATGCTGGACCCCTTGGCCTATGACATCTTGGTGAAGATGCAAGCTGGCGCGAGGGGCTAAAGCTCCCGGTTCATTTGGGCGACGGCGTCGACTTGAGCAAGCCGAAATGCTTCAAGCTTTTCGGCTAATTCGGGATCTTCGATTCCCAGCCTTCGAATTGCCAACAGGCCGGCGTTCTTCCCGTTTCCGATCGAAACCGTGGCGACCGGAACTCCTGCGGGCATCTGGACGATCGAGTATAGAGAATCGACTCCGCCAAGGGACTTTGTTTGAACCGGGACCCCAATGACAGGAAGAGTCGTCAGGGATGCGACCATGCCGGGCAGATGGGCGGCGCCACCCGCCCCCGCGATAATGACCTTGAGGCCTCGGTCTCGGGCCGACTGGGCGTATACCACCATTGCCTCCGGGGTTCGGTGCGCACTCACGACTTTCAATTCGCAGGGAACCCCAAACTCTTTGAGGATAACGGCGGCAGGTTGCATCGTCTCAAGGTCCGACTTGCTGCCCATGATCACACCCACCAACGGTTGCGGCATGTGTTTAGAATACTTCGCTAATTGGGATTGGTGGGAGTGAGTCTCGTTTCAACGTAAGCGAGTCGAGTGCGGGCCTGGTCCGCAAACGGACTCATCGGCCAGCGGCGGAGCAACTCCTTGTAGGCGACTTGGGCAGAATCGAATCTCTGGAAAGCCGCTTCGGAAAGCAGGGCTCCGCGGAACATCGCTGATTCTTGATCGGCTTGGGGGGCATTTGGATCCTTGAGGATTGCCTCGTACATTCTAACTGCGCTGAGGTTGTCGTTGGCCTTCTCGAGACGGCCCGCGCAGTCCATCAGATAGCGTGCCGAGATGGTGCCGCACGGCATATTGAGGGAAGCCAAGCAAGTGGCAACGGGCCCAATCTCCTGCTCTTGGAGCAATCGAGGCAGGCTCGTCAGGAAGGCCTCCCTGCATTCGGGCTTGGGACCTCCGGGCTCGCGAAGGCTCTTGTACATCCAATTGAGAAGGACGGCCAAGTCGGAGGGATTCGTTTTGTGGAGGTTCGCAAGCTCCATTCGGCTCAATGTGCTGAGGTCTTTGGTCTCGGCGAGTGTTGCCTTGGCCTCGCTGACCACTTCATCGTCCCGCTTGGGCCTGCAGAGAATGCAGATCAGGAAGCCGCCCGCGGCACCCCCTAAGTGGGCAAGATGGCCAACTCCATCAGCGCCAGCGAAGATCATCGCCTCCAAGAGATCCAGGCCAAGGTACATCAAGGCGACGCCCCACATCGGCCAGTCGAAGGTTCCAGCGCTGACCAGACGCCACCAGTAGAAGAACGTGACTTTTCCGTGTGGGAACATCCAGAGCGCGGCGCCCAGGACGCCCATGATCGCTCCCGACGCCCCAATGGAGGGAACATTCGGATGGGCGCTTCCCAAGATGGCCTGATGCAGCAGGTCTCCGGCGTACCCCGCGCCGAAGTAAAGCAGCACAAACTTGAACGATTTGAGTCTCCCTTCGACGGCAAATCCGAAGAGATAGAGGAACCACATGTTGCCCAGGATGTGCATGATGCTGCCATGGAGAAACATGCTCGAATTCATGTGCAGGAAATCGAAGCTACTTCCCTTGAGGCCCCAGTCGTCGAGGACTTGAGGTCTGATTTCCCAACCGTTAGAAGTGCATGCATAGATCACGATGTTGATCGTGATCAGGATTATCGTGGCGAAAGGGATCGACTCGGGTGGGTTCTTGCTGCGAATGGGAAGAAGCATGGCGGCTCAATGAGGCAGAAAGTTCCTTAGAGGATACGCAAAAAGTTTGGAATTCCGGATAGATGCGGTTGCCGCACAACGCTTCTTGACGAGAACCTAGTGTACAGACTCTTTCGACTTGGCCGCTCTTTCCCAAAGTTCGACTGTTCGCACGTCTCGCCTCCGACGGTCCATTGCCTGCCCAATCTTGATAGAAAGCACTTCGAATGCGTCCAAACCAGGGGCATTCTTCTCGATGTAGTCGAATGCGCCCCGCCGCATACATTCGACGGCGTTCGCGACATTGCCATACGCCGTCATGACGATGACTTCGGCGAAGAGGTCTCGAGTGAAAGCCGCGTGGAGGACTTGGAGGCCCGAATCGGGATTGTCCATGCTCATGTCGGTGACAATGACGCCAAAGGGCACGGGAGTATCCATGATCTTGGCGATTCCCTCGGCGGCGCTGCTCGCGGTTTCGACGACGAAGCCATCGCGCTCTAAACGGCGGGTAATAGCGGCTACAACCGCTTCTTCATCATCGATCACCAAAACGCGACACATCGGTCAGAGTATAGCTGGAATCAGGTTCGATGGGCCGGGACGTTGTATCCTGATCGATGTGGTTCTCGCTACCGCTTTGGTCCTCGTCCTCACTCGGCAATTGCCCGCGGTCGGACCGCCGCCCGCCTCCCTTCAACTGAGCCCGTTCTACAAGAAATTCATCCTAGCCGTGGGAATCCCGATCGTGTCATCGGAAAAGGTCGGCAACGAGGCACTATTGGCTGCCAAAGATATCGTCGAGCGCATGTTGGCGAAGCGTCCGGAATTGGCGAAGCCGATGATCGAGCGACGTCTGCGAATTGCGATCATGGCGCCCTCTGAGAACACACTGGACATCCCAGAGCACTCAGACCTTCAAAAGGCATTTCCCGGAACCGACTGGAACAAGCGAGCGAGAGGTCTTGGGGCGACGGTCGAGCGGCCTTGCGTGAGTGGAGCCGAGGAGAATCTCATGGGGTTGTCTGGAGACCGATATAAGGGCGAATCCATTCTGATCCATGAGTTCGGTCATACCGTGCTGAATTTTGGGGTGGAGCCGCTGGACCGGATGTTCCGTAGTCGCCTACAGCAGTCATTTGACAAGTCGAAAGGAACGGTTTGGAAGAACACGTATGCGGCCTCGAATCTCGATGAATACTGGGCCGAAGGAGTTCAGAGTTGGTTTGACTGCAACCTGAAGGGGCCGCCGGGCGGGAATGGCGTCCATAACGACCTCTGGAATCGTGAATCGCTTCGCAAAGCCGACCCTGACCTGTACGCTCTCCTTGGGGAAGTTTTCGATTCAAAGTGGCGATGGTCCGATCCGGCAAAGAAGCAGGGCGAACACAGTTCACAATAGCAGGCGGTGGTCGAACATCCTAACCCGCCTTCGAGATTGGAAATCCTGCAGACCCTGAGGTCGGCCAATCTCGATGTGGCGTTCAGCACCGCTTTCGCGACGTTGGTAACGGGCGCTTTCCTGGTGGGGTTTGTGAAGCTGCTGGGTGGCGGCGACCTGTGGATCGGGTTTCTATCTGCACTGCCTGCCGCTTTGGGCGTCGTCCAGATTCCGGGTGCGATTATCGGCCGAAGGTTTCCAAGCTACAAGCGGTTCGTGCTGCCCGGAGGAGCCCTATGGCGGCTCCTCTATATTCCGGTTGCGATTCTCCCACTTCTGGCAATCGCCGATGAATTGAGACTGTTCATTCTCATCGGGTGCGTCTCCATCGCCGCCTTCAGCGTCTCGTTGGTCAATTCAACCTATAACGATTGGCTCGCCGAACTGGTCCCACCGAGTTCGCGTGGTTGGTACTTCTCACGTCGCCATGCGATTGGGACCGGCGTTGGAGCAGGAGCGGGTTTGTTGGGTGGGTTTCTCCTCGACCAGTTCCGGGCTCGACATCAGGATGCCTACGGCTACGCCGTGGTCTTTGGCTTGGGTCTGGTCTGCGCTTCTTTGAGCCTCGTGTTCTTTATGCGGATGCGGGATATGGAACGGGCCCAAGTGGAGCGACAAAGCTTGCGACACGGGTTGGGCACGTTTGTCGCACCATTCCGAGACCGGGACTTTCGCAAGGTCTTGATCTTCCTCGCCGTCTTCTTCTTGGGGCAGACATTTGCCGGCAACCTCTACGCGGCCTACGCGCTCGAAACCCTGAAGATGCCATTCATGTGGATCCAGGCCTGTGCGGTGACGCAGGCTTTGGGAACGATCGCGACGTCCGGCCTGTGGGGTTTCCTCGCCGATAAGTACGGCAACAAACCTTGCCTCATCTTGGCGGGCGTGGGAATTGCCCTCAATCCGATCGCCTGGATCTTCACGACTCCCGGCAACTTGACCGCAAACGTGGTCATCTTGGTTGGGAGCCACTTCTTGATGGGTCTGTTCTGGTGTGGGGTGGCAATCACCCAGTTCAACCTGCTTTTGGCAACCGCCAAAGTGGAGGATCGAGCCAGCTATTTGGGTGCGGGTATGGCGATTCAGAGTATGGTCAGCGGTCTGGCGCCGTTGATCGGTGCGGAGATGATGTCCCGTTTGCGAGACGCCTACCCGGTCGAGAGCGCCTATAAGGGAGTGTTTTGGGCGGTGATGGCCCTGCGTGCGGTCTCGATCCTGTTCTTGGCGCCGGTCAAAGAAGAAGGATCGAGTCGAGTCCAGCGGACAATTCAAGATCTGCGCCGAATGACGCCCAGGGGTATGCGGGCGATGCGCTCTCTGAGCAAGAGCGGCGATGTCTCGACGCGCGTGGCGGCCATCCAAAGCGTTGGCAATGAAGGACTGACCCTGGCCAGCGACGAAATTGTCAAGGCCCTTGGTGATCCCTCGCCAAGCGTGCGTCGAAATGCAGCGCGAACGCTGGCAAGGCTCGGGGATACAAGACTCGCCGAGCCACTCCTCAGCCATATCGAACAACATCCCGACCTCGTCGAGGAAGAAACGGTGGAAGCGCTGGGCGAACTGGGGAATCAGCGTGCGGTCCCTACGCTCATCGCCCTCCTTCAGAGCCCACGTTCTTTGGTTCGCCGAGCGGCGGCCAAGGCTTTGGGCCGCCTCGGCCATCCTGATGCAATTGAAGCCCTGATCGGCGCTGCGCAAGAGGTTGGCGACCCTGACCTGCGCCGCTCCAGCATTCAGGCGCTGAGGGTATTGGAAGCCCGCGAATCGGGCGCGGCGATCTTCGATGCGCTCTTCGATCCCCATCCAAGTGTGCGTATCGCGGCGGCAGAAGCGGTTTCGGAGTTGCACCTGACCGATGCTCTGCCCTACGTCCGCCAGGCTTTGGCTTACTACGAGGACGAAGCCGCCAGCGAACTGGTCTATGCCCTGGGGTCGGTGGGAACAGACGAAGACTTTCCCCTCCTCCTTGCCGAAGCGCAGAAGCAGAGGACCAAGACGACCCGCCGTCGTTGCCTCCTCGGTATCGCCAAACTCCTGGGAGTCGAAACCCAGATCTACCGACTGATGCTGGTCGAAGGCTTCCAAAGAGATGAAGCCCTCCTGACCATGCTCCAGCCTGCGATCAAAGCCAATGGTCGCGTGCGATCGGCGTTGGACCAGTTCGGGAGTGGAGAAGAACCCAAGGCCCTCCGCACCCTCCTCAAGGTCATGCCTACTGAACTGATGCGACAACTCGCCGAAGCGGAGATCGAGGAGTCGTTCTTGGTCGCCGCGGTGTTGATGGCTCATCCACGGTGAACACAACCAAGAGACGGGCTTGCTTGCAACGAAGAGCTTTGGACGGACCGTCTCTGAACTTCTGAGCGAGTACGGTCACGCATTCGGCCGCTAGATACCGGACACCGAGTTCTGTGCCTTGCGGATTCGCTCCGAACAAGTGCGTTCCCAGTCAACCCATGAGATGAGACCCTCGTCAGGGTCGCGGAGAATGCCCGGGAATCCAGCCTTCGTCCATTCTGGACCTTTTTCTCGTGCGAAACGCTCCCAAGCCTCAAGTTTTGAGATTCCGCCTGAAACGCTGGTCGGCGAGTTAGCAACTGATAAGGCCAGAAGAAGCTGAGTCACAAACTGGGGCGACTTGACGCCTTCGGCTGTGTTCGACACGATAAACCCAAGAGTCACCTGTTTGCCATTCGTAATAGATACAAATGGCGCTTGTGCCACAACCATGGTCGCATTGGGCTGTTTGGCAACTTCCAGTCCGCCAGAGTCGTACCGCAGCGATTGCTTAAAACGTGAGAGCAAGACTCTAATCTTGTCCCTGTTCAAGTTATAGGCGCCAAAGTCGCCAGAGTCGACGTAGTGCTCTACGCACTGCACGTTCTCATCTATCAC